>JAJSAA010000100.1 GCA_024274995.1 Deltaproteobacteria bacterium | reverse complement strand
TTGCTGAACTACATGATCAGCCGCTGAGCAAAGGAGATGATGGGCAAAATGATTTTGGGCAGAATGCCGGTATAAAAAAGCACTAACATAATGATAAAGCCGTAAGGCTCAAGACGGGCATAGGCAACCGCTGTTTTCTCAGGCAGCAGTCCCATAAGGATCTTGCTGCCATCCAGGGGCGGCAGGGGCAGCAAATTAAAGACCGCCAACAGCAGATTAATCCAGATACTGGCGCCAAGCATCTTTATCAGGGGGCTGATAATAAAGAAGGGCCAGAGTGATGAGGTGGCAAAAAGCAGTTTCACCATGAGGACACTGATAATGGCCAGAACAAAATTAATCCCCGGCCCGGCCAGGGATACCCAGATCATATCCCGGCGCGGATCCTTAAAATAACGAGGATCAACCGGCACCGGTTTGGCCCAGCCTATTTTGATCAGGATGAAGCAAATAACCCCGATTGGATCCAAATGTTTGAGCGGGTTAAGGGTTAAACGGCCCATATTGGCAGCGGTTGGATCACCGAAAAGCCTGGCGACATAGCCATGGGCATACTCGTGTAGAGTGAGAGCGAAGAGTAAGGGCGGGGCTAAGATTATTATTTCCTGCAAGATGGACATCATGAGCCAGTTTGTTGCTCCTGGAGAAATTTTTCTTCCTCGGCCCTATTTTTCACCAGGCCGTCTAAACGGGCGTTAAGCAAGGTGGTAAGGAGAAGACCGATCTCAGGCCCCGGCCCGTATCCCATTTCTAAGAGATCGCGGCCGTTTAAGGAGGTTTTAACATCCCGCAGGCGGGTGACATAGAGAGAAACTGCCTGTTCCGTACCTTTATCACCGGTCAGGCCCATTAAATATAACAGGGCCTCAACACTTAGTCCATAGAGAAGGCGATATATCTCACTAACCTTAATTGGTTCACCGGCAGGCTTATGGAGCAGCACCGAAGTATTCTTACTCTTTCGTCTCCTTGACTTGGGAATGATCTTACCAGCCAGCCCCAAAGCCGCACGTTCAGCCGTTAGTTTATCGGCCATCCGGCGCTGCCGTTCACGATCCCCCACCTCAAATTTTACGAAAAACTCCATGAGCTGGGTGGGCTTAAGCCGGGCGGTGAGGGCCAGGAGAAATACCCGCCACTCAGAACAGGGCCGATCGAGATAGAGCCGTTTATACCAGGCCAAAGCGCGATGCGTCTCGCGCAGAATCTTTTTCAGACCCTGTTCGAGACGCAGGGCAGGATGTAGAAAGGGCAGGAGCTTAAACTGATTCAGGCGATAGATGGCGGGTTGGGGATTTTCCTCAGCCAGGATCATTTGGAGTTCATAAAAGAAACGCCCCCCGGAAAAGCGCTCATACATATTCATCTTGATAGCGTTTTTCATCAGCTTGGCCGTTAATTTGCCAAGTTTAAAGCCCAACCGCTGCTCAAAGCGGATAGCCCGGAATATCCGGGTGGGGTCTTCGACAAAGCTCAAATTATGCAGCACCCTGATCTGACCGTCACGGAGATCATTCTGGCAGTTGAAAAAATCGACGAGCAGACCAAATTTATCCGGATTCAGGTGAATAGCCATAGCGTTAATGGTAAAATCGCGGCGGAACAGATCAAGCTTCACCGAACTTAACTCCACCGTCGGCATTGCAGCCGGGTATTCATAATACTCCAGGCGAGCGGTGGCCACATCAATCTTGAAGCCGTCCGGCAGTTTAACCACGGCGGTATTAAATTTTTCATGCACCCCAGCCCGGCCTCCCAGCTCGGCAGCAAGGCGATGGGCAAAGGCAATACCGTCCCCCTCAACCACAATATCAAGATCAAGATTAGCACTCTTAATAAGAAGATCACGGACAAAACCGCCCACGGCGTAGGCCCGGTAATTACAGGCGTGCGCCACCTCGCCGATGGTACAGAGGAGACGCATCATCTTCTTGGAGAGGCTCCCCACCAGCAGGCTGTGAAGGTTACGGTGGCGCTCCAGGGAGGGCTGGCTCCCCTGGTGGAGAGCGGCCGGCGAATGAGCGGGATCCTTAATCAGAATATTTAACAGATCGGTACGGGTAATAACCCCGATAACCTTGTCGGCATCCAGCACCGGAATAAAACGCTGCCGATGACCAATAATAACCTCCTGAATATCGGCCATGGTGGCGCTGGGGGGCAGGACAGCAAAATCCGTAGTCATATAATCATCCACCGGCTGTTCACCAAGGCCGTGAAAAATGGCCTTTTCAACTACCCGGCGGGAGATGAGGCCCAATACCTGTTCCCTGGCGATAATCGGCAGTACGGTTATGCTGTAACGGGTCAATTTTTCATGGGCCTGATTGATGGTTATTCCCGGCGCCGCGCAGATAACCGGGGCCGACATCAAATCCAGAGCCCGGCTCTCCGGCAGAACATATTTGTGGAGAAGACGCACCAGTTTTTCCTCGGCCTCCACCATGGTCTGATCTTTAATCGTGGCCGAGGCGGCCGAGGCGTGGCCGCCACCGCCAAACTCCTGGGCGATATTACCGACATTAACCTCAGCCATCCGGCTGCGGGCAATAAAATATATCCGATCACCCATGCGGGCCAGGGCAAAAATGACATTTATATTCTCTAACACCATAAATTTCCGCACCAGGCGGGCAAATTCATCCACATAGGCCGGGGCATTAACCTTGGCTACCACCATTTGAATCCCCCGGATCGTATAGGTTACGGCCCCGTTAATCATCTCATTTAACAAGCCCAGCTCGGCGCTGGAAAGTTCCTGGGCGGTGAACTGGCTTATCAGAGAGGTCTGGCCGCCCTCCTCCATGAGCCAGGCGGCAGCGGTGAGATCAGCGGGGGTGGTGGAATCAAAGGTAAAAGAACCGGTATCCTCATGAATGGCGATGAGCAGGAGGTCGGCCTCCTCCGAGGTGATGGTAATCCCGCGGCGTTGGAATATCTCAACAATGATCGTGGTGGTGGAACCCATCTCCTTAACCACCTCTAAATCACCATGCATATCGCCGGGGGCATCGGGGTGATGGTCATATAGATGCAGGCTGAGACCTGGATTTGTCAGGCAGGCCGCCAGTTTGCCAATCCGGACGGGCTGCCGGGTATCAACCACGATGAGCCTGCTTACCTTGGCGATATCAATATTTTTAAGACGTTGAAAGGGGTATTGGCCCCATTGCTTAATATAATCACGGACATTCTTTTCCTGAGAACCGGGAAAGGCCATGAGCGCCTTGGGATATAGACGGCGGACGGCAACCATGGCGGCCAGGGCATCAAAATCGGCGTGAAGATGAGTGGTGATTAATTCCATGATCGAGCTGGTTCAGGCGGCGGCAAGGCGGGCGGGGGCCGGATTATGAGGCCAAGCCAGCCCCTGAGCGGCCTGGGCCAGGGCCTGATTGGCCAGCGGGTGGCCGCCGTCCTTTTCACCCCAGATAACATTCACCACATCCCCGGCCGTGAAT
>JAJSAA010000099.1 GCA_024274995.1 Deltaproteobacteria bacterium | reverse complement strand
TGTTGATAATCCGGAGATTGCCGAGCTTGACATTAACCCTTTGATTGTTCATCCCGATGGCCAGGGGTGCTCGGTGGCCGACTGCCGCATCCTGCTGGATTTGGAGCGTATGAAATAGAATTATTTTCACGATTGAACGGGCTGCCGCAATCTCAGTGGCATCCCACAAAAAACAGGAGATTGATATGGAAGATTCCCGACTTGGGATTGATTTGCTGGTACCATTATTTTGTCAGGGCGCCAAGGAAACTCTGGAGCAGTGTACCGGCCGGGAGGTTAATTGTTCCAACACGATTTTGAGTATTCCCAAAATCAGTATTCGCCCGGATATGGGTGGTTTTGTGGAACTTTTTGGTGATTATAACGGACTGGCGGTGATGAATTTTTCCAACGATGTCGCCCTGGCTATTTATAAGGACTATATGACCACCATGGGTATTCCGGCCGCGGATCTGGTCAAGAATGCCACTTCGGTGGAGGTTGCTGATACCATTGGTGAGCTGATTAATCAGGTTATGGGTAAAACTCAGCAGCTCATTGAGATCGAATATGATCTAAGTGCCCAGCGTGGCCAGCCCAAGGCCCTTAATCTTAATCACGCCATCAGTCTGACCCCGCAGCTGGCCCAGGGAACCCTGGATATGGCTAATACCCTGCTGGACAACCGGCGCATTGTCTTTCAGATGGATCAGATGCGCTTCTATATGGAACTGGCCATGGAGAGAATGCGCTTTGTCAGCTTAGATCCCGACTGACCAGATTATGCCGCTCAAAACTCCGCCGGGGACATTAAGGATATGAGTGCCGGTACGCAAAGGAAAATTGAGGAACTGGAGGACAAAGTCCAGGCCCTGAGGGCTAAAAATATCCAGCTCTCGGAGACCTGTGAGGATTATCTGCTCCTTGCCGCCATCTCCGAGCTGGTGAATACTCATCATGGTAATCTTGCCGATCTCCTTGGCGGAGTTATGGAGAGAATATGCCTGCTTTCGGGCATTCCCTTTTGCGCCTATTGTGTGAAATCCGGTGACATATTGCTCTTCAAGGAATATTATTTTTCTCTTTCCGATGCGCCTCTGAGCGTTAGGCAGATCAATCTTCCCGGTGATTTTTCAACTAAATATACTGTGCATTGCTGTGTCGGTGAACAACTCAATTCCTCATGCAAGCCGTTTAAATTTGGCGACTTTGAATTTACTCCCGAGGCCGTTATGCTTATTGCCTGCCACAGCAGTTTAAATCCAGCCTATCTCTTTTTTGCCGGTAACACCAACGCCCCTGAAGCCTATTTGCGTAAAAAGGCCTCTTTGTTGGAGCGGATCACCGAGATAATCTGTACCCGGATTGATAATATACTCCTGGCTGACAGTCTGGGGGAGCTTAACAAGAAACTTGACCAGAAGGTGATTAAACGCACCAGGCAGTTAGCCGAGGTCAATGAAGAGCTGCGGCGGGAAATTTTAGACCGCCGCCAGGCCCAGCGGGAGTTGAATGAGGAACGGGAACTTCTGATGGTAACCATGGCCAGCATTGGTGACGGGGTGATCAGTACTGATACCGAGGGCCGGATTGTTTTGATGAATAAGGTGGCTGAGGAGCTTACCGGCTGGTCGATGAAGGAGGCCGTATCGCATCCCCTGACGGAGATATTTCGGATTATTAACGAACAAAGCCGTCAAATCTGCGAGAATCCAGTGGCTCAGGTCATGAAACTTGGTAAAGCCATGGGGCTGGATAATAATACCATTCTTCGGTCTAAGGACGGCCGGGAGATTTTGATCGGTGACAGCGGGGCTGCCATCAGGGATGTCGGCGGCCAGATTATTGGGGCGGTTCTGGCCTTTCGGGATATTACCGAGTCCCGGCGGCTGGAATCAGAGACGTTTAAGGCCCGGAAGCTGGAGTCGGTGGGGGTGCTGGCCGGTGGTATCGCCCATGATTTTAATAATCTTCTGGCCGGTATTATGGGTAATATCAGTCTGGCTATGTTGCGGAGCAAAAAGGATGGCGATATATATTTTCTGCTTACTGAGGCGGAAAAGGCATCGCATAGAGCCAGGGAGCTGACTCAGCAGTTATTAACCTTTGCCAGGGGCGGCGAACCGGTGAAGAAACTATCTTCCATTGCCGACATTATTCGTGATTCATCCGCCTTTGTCCTGCGGGGCAGCAAGGTGGGGATTGAATATGCCATCGCCCCTGATCTTCTGCCCCTGGAGATTGATCCCGGTCAGATCAGCCAGGTTATCAGGAATCTCATTATTAATGCCGTGCATGCCATGCCCGCCGCCGGCCTGATTAAAATTAAGGCGGAAAATTATCATATAACCTCTGCTTCGCCTGAAAATCTGCTGCCTGGAGCCTATGTCAGTTTGCGGGTGGCGGATAACGGCATCGGGATTAAACCGGAACTGCTTGAGAGGATATTTGATCCATATTTCAGCACCAAACAGATCGGCAGCGGTCTGGGATTGGCAATTACCCACTCTATTATTCGTAAACATCACGGCGAGATCCGGGTTGAATCGTGGCTGGGCAAGGGTACTGAATTTATCATCCTCCTGCCCGCTGTTGAGCGTGTTAAGCTGCAAGCGCCGGAGAAAAAGGCTGCCCCCCCTGAACTCAGGGGCAAGGGCCGGATTTTGATTATGGATGATGAGGAGATGCTCAGAACCATGTTGTTGGTGATGCTTTCCCGCTGCGGCTATGAGGTTATACAGGCCGTTGACGGTGAGGAGGTGGTGCGAATATACCGCAAGGCAGCGACAGAAGGTAAACCCATTGATCTGGTGATTATGGATCTCACCATTCCCGGCGGCATGGGCGGCAGGGAGGCGGTTCGTGAGCTGTGCCTTTTTGACCCGCAGGTCAAGGCCCTGGTGGCCAGCGGCTATTCCAATGACCCGGTAATGGCCGATTATGCCGCACACGGCTTCAGCGGCGCCATTGCCAAGCCGTTTAAATTCCAGGAACTTTGTGAGCAGGTACAGAAGATTTTGGGCTGAGTCAATTATATATAGTTTGCTGCGGCTCTGAATTTTGACGTTTTGATAGCGATACAATTTGCGATTTAAGTCTAATTGTTGTATAGTATTACTCTCCCACAGTTTCTGGAAGTATCAATTCCCTGTTACGTATAGATAATTGCCGGTTTAACCGTTATTCGTCATCTAAAAACGGAAGACGATACTCTTCTTCAGGTATTTGTCTGTGCGCTTACCTTTCTATCTGTGTTTTTTTCTCACTGGCTCTTTATCGACTTTAGTCTGAATAGTCGTTGACATTAACCAACTCCATGGCGGAGTTACAAAAGGAATTTATGGATTTTAAAACCTTTAATTTTCACTCTTCAATTGCCGCCGGCATTGAAGCGGCAGGCTATCAAACACCCACCCCAATTCAGCGGAAGGCAATTCCGGCGATTCTGAAGGGGCAGGATATCATGGGGCTGGCCCAAACAGGTACTGGCAAGACCGCCGCCTTTGTTCTGCCCATTTTAGAACGGCTGGCCGACGGTGGACGGGGCTTTGTCCGGGCCTTGGTTGTTGCTCCTACCCGTGAACTGGCCGAGCAGATTAACGATAATATCTGTACTCTTGGTCAGAAAACCGGCCTTCGCAGTATTTCGATCTACGGCGGGGTGAATATCAACGCCCAGATTGCCCGGCTGGCGCGGGGGGTTGAGATTATCGTTGCCTGCCCTGGGCGGCTCCTTGATCATCTCAAGCAGCAGACAGTTTCGCTTTCCCGGCTTGAGGTGCTGGTTCTTGATGAGGCGGATCATATGTTTGATATGGGCTTTTTCCCTGACATCAAGCGGATTATGCAGCAACTTCCGGCCCGGCGGCAGAATCTTCTTTTTTCGGCCACTATGCCGAGGGAGATTCTTCACCTTGCCAGAGAAGTGCTGCATCAGCCGGTTACTATTCAGATCGGCATCACGGCCCCGGCCGATACCGTCACCCACGCTATTTACCCGGTGGCCCATCATCTAAAAACCAGGCTTTTGCTTGAACTCTTAAAAAACACGAATACCGAATCGGTATTGATCTTTACCCGTACTAAACATCGGGCCAAGCGTATTGGTGAACAATTAGCCAAAAAAGGATTTAAAGCTGCCTCGATTCAAGGCAATCTGTCGCAGAATCGACGGCGTGAGGCCCTGAATGGTTTTCGTGACGGAACTTACCAGATCCTGGTTGCGACTGATATTGCCGCCCGGGGAATTGATGTTTCAGGGGTTTCGCATGTGATTAACTATGATATTCCCAATACCCCTGACGCCTATATCCACCGGATTGGCAGAACCGGCCGGGCTGCCAGTACCGGTGAGGCCTTTACCTTAGTTACAGATGACGATATCAATTTGGTTCGAGGAATTGAGCGGGTTCTTGGCGCCAGGATCAAAAGCAAGGTTCTGGACGATTTTGATTACGATATACCGGCGCCGAAAAATAATCAGGAGTTCGCTCGGCCGCCCCGCAAACCGGTTCCCCGTTATAAATCAATTCATAAACAAAAAAAGACGGGGCCGAAACCACCCGGATCAACCTCCTCGGCCGAGACTAAATCAGCAAGACCGCAACAGCGGCCAGCCGGCAGTAAATCGGCTGCCAGGTCTAAACCCCGATCCGGAGGCGGTTCCTTCCGCCCCAGACGCTCCAGGTAGGCTTTTCCGGTCGGCCGTATTAGAACGGGCGCCTCTGGAACTCCAGGAAGTGGAAAATGGAGTTTCAGAGGCATCTGCTCAGGGCCTTGTTGCTTC
The DNA here is from genome assembly GCA_024274995.1 of Deltaproteobacteria bacterium. Classification (GTDB taxonomy): domain Bacteria; phylum Desulfobacterota; class Desulfobulbia; order Desulfobulbales; family VMSU01; genus JAADIV01. The sequence goes on along the minus strand of JAJSAA010000099.1, from coordinate 4,766 downwards.
GACAGGCCCTTGTTTCTTCTGGCTCATCTCTTGTAAAATACCTTTGATCTTATTTAATTCCTGACCGTATTTTGTCCAGTCGGCCTGTTTCAGATAGCCCAGGGCCTTGTTGTAATAATTCAGAGCCTTCTTTGCCATGCCGGGCAGCGACCCGGTTGGCGACTTGCTAAGGGCTTTTTGTACCTGGGAGGCGGGGACAGATTCCACCGCGAAGACGGCTCGCAGGGCATCATCGAGATTATCGCGCATTTGCAGTTTATCTCCAAGCGCGACAATGACCCGTTTTAATTCCGGCATTCTGCTTTGTTCCGACTGGAGGTAAACCGGCTCCACATACAGAAAGGAATGATCAATTGGAATAACCAGGAGATTGCCGCGAATAACGCTGGAACCCATCTGTCCCCAGAGGGTTAGTTTGGAAGATATCTCGGGCTTTTGGTTTATCCGGGCGTCAATCTGTAATGGCCCGTAAATCAACTTTTCCTTGGAGAGCCGGTATTCCACTAACTGGCCATAGTTCTTACCATCACAGCGGGCACACAGCCAGGCCACCATATTGTTCTTCTTCGATGGTGTAAAGGGCAGCATCAAAATAAATTCTTCTGATTTGGTGTCCGGTAACCTCATAATAATATAATAAGGTAACATGGTCTGCTCACTCTTATTGTAGACCTCGGTCGGCAAACTCCACAAATCTTCCTGGTTATAGAAGACCTGGGGACTTGTCATGTGAAAGGTATTATACATTTCTCCCTGAATACGGAAGAGATCCATGGGGTAACGTATATGGTTCCTCAGGTAGGCGGGCATCTCGCTTATGGGTTTAAAGAGGGTGGGGAATATTTTTTTATAGGTTTGAATTATTGGATCTGACGGGTCAATTATATAATAAGAAACATCTCCGTTATAGGCGTCAATAACCACCTTGACGGAATTGCGGATATAATTCAGCCCTCTGCCGCCTTGAGACTGGGTAAGAGGCTGGGAGTAAGGGAACATGTTTGAGGTGGTATAGGCATCATGAATCCAGTAGAGTCGGCCGTTTTTACCCACTACGAGATAGGGATCAGAATCATACTGCAGAAAGGGGGCTATTGTCCTGTCCCGCTCTGTAATGAGGCGATGGAACATGATACGGCTCTTGTTAGTGACGTAATGGGTCAGCAGGATATTTATGTCCGAAAAATCAGAGGCATAAATCAGCTGACGAAAAAGGCTGGAAAGCTGAACGCCGCCTCTGCCCCGGTAAGAAGTATAGACATTTTTATTGCCCTTGGGGTAATCGAACTCCTTGGTTTTGGTGTTGACAATGGCGTATTGGCTAGTTTGTTCACCATAGTAGATTTCCGGCCGTTTAATCGACAAGACCGATGAGCTGGGCGGGATGTTCTTGACAATCAAATCCGGCATGCCGTCCTTGGTGATTTTGTTTACTGGGCTCATGACCAGGCCGTAACCGTGGGTGAATTTTAGATGTATGTTAATCCAGGTGCGGGCGCGGGTCGGGAGGCGCGAAGGAGGTAATTCCCGGGCCGCAAGGGCTACCTCTGTGTATTTATTCTTGAAATGATAGCGGTCAATGTCCACATTTTTGAAATTATAATAAAGCCTGATTTCCTGTAATTGCCTGTAAGTCTCGATCAACGGCCTGGTATCCCAGAGTCTGACATTATGGATGGTGGCCTGGTTCTCTTTTATATTTTTGTAAGTTGTGCTCTGGCGTACCGGGAAAGATTTTTCTTTGATCTTGTTCAAACCAAAGGCCAGACGGGTGAATTTTATGTTATGGCGGATATAAGGGGTTTCCTTGCTTAATTCCGTGGGTTTAACTATATATTGCTCAATTATGCTGGGATATAGCCAAGCAAAACCTACGAGAACCACAAAATAGGCCGCAATGGAATAGAGAAGTAAATTCCATTTTTTGATGAAGGGCATCACGAAAAAGAGAACTGCCACCAGCAGAGCCATGATTACTACCGCCCAGTAGGCAGGAATCCGGGCGTGGACATCGGCATAGGAGGCTCCGTATGCCACACCTGAGCCCGAATACATCAAGCCGTAGAGCTTCAGCCTGAAAACCAGGGCGATTCCGAGAAAAAACAGGCCGCCGAGAACTGCGAGATGAGAGCGTACTTTCTGGTTTATGTAAAAGCGGTTTTCCTGGACACCAACGGCTTGATCCATAAAATAGGAGGCCGCAACCGCTAACGAAACAATAACCACAGACAATAAATACCACTGCTGGATAAAATCATAGAGCGGCAGTTGAAAGACATAGAATCCCACATCTTTGGCAAAAATAGGGTCGATTACGCCAAATTTACTGGCATGCAGGAATTGTAAGAAGATTTCCCATGAGCTGGAGGCGTTGGACCCCATGATAAATGAAAAAAACAGGATAATTGCCGCCCATGAATATTTGGCGTATTTATCACTGAAAATGATATCAAAAACCGTCATGGGCTGCTCTGGTGAGAGCGCTCTCAAGGAGTGGCTGCGGCCGCCTCTTTTCCTTGTAATGGCAATATTCACCCAGGCAAAAATTCCAAACAGGAGGAAAAAAATAAAAAAGGACAGGAACTTTGTGGTGAGAGTTGTCGCGAATACTGCGCCGAAACCGATATTCTGAAACCACAGCCAGTCGCCGTAATAGCCGGCGAAAGGGGAGAAAATCATCAACGATACTACAAGAAGGGAGATAAATGCAATAAGTACTGATTTTAAACTCATGATAGATCCCCTTCTTGATTGCGATTTGTTACACCAATGACATCACTTGTATAACTAAATAACGAAATAATAAAAAATATTAAAAGGGGACTCTATCACAAACCGGGTGGCCCCGCAATGGTAGAAGTGGTAGAAGGGGAAGCTCTTCAGAAATTCAACGACGTCCCCTTTTGTTTCTTTCGTTATGGAAATGACAAGCATTATAAAATAATGAAAGATCTTCAAAATTAAAAAATTCAGGCCTTAGCTCAAACGAATAAGATTAGATTATCAACTTTACGAGTTGTGTTTTTAGAAAGGATTTTTTTAGATAACTATCGGTAATAATTAACATTAAATACTGGAAAGTCCTTCGCTCTATGGTGTATTTTTTTGGCTATATCCGGAACTCTCAAAAGGCATAGTTGTCGCAAGCCCAGGCATGACCAGTGTTTGACTGTAAGTTTACAGTGTACGAAAACGAGCAGGAATCTGACCTGGAATATCGACATCACCAACAGTGAGAAAAATCATGTCGGAAAAGGCGTCCAAGGTACGAAATCCACTGGCTCTATTTTTCACGATTTTAATAATTCTGTTGAGTCCCTCGGCAATGGCATTGGTTAACCTGTTTTCCACAAACGGCAGCAGTCGGTGCCTGTGCGTCCTGACAGTTTCAACAAATTTTTTGATCGGGTCAAGACGGCTTTCCTTGTCCGCCTCCCGCCATTGCTCCTTGCGAACTTCATCCACTGCGGCCTTCAGTGCTTTAACGACGTGGAATCTGTCCAACACCAAAGTTGCCTTCGGGCACCAATGCTCAATAGCCCTGATATACGCCTGACCCATATCACAACTGGCAGCCACAATCTGCCGGCGCTGGAAGGCACTCAGTTCCTCGGCAAAAAAACGATCTATTGTTTCTCTGCCTTTGCCCAGGCCGACCCAAAGGACACAAGAGCGTTTGAGATCATAGACAATCGTCGCATACTTCCTTCCCTTGCAATAGGATATCTCATCGATTCCGATGTGCGTCAGCCCTTTGATCCGGTGATCTTTGCGTACCATGGTAATGGTACGGTGAAGCATATCAGACAAGGTGGATGTCGATATCTTCAAAAGTTTGGAGGCCGCTTTTTGCGTCATGACAGCACAGTAACTCAGTAGCAAAAACTCAAACCGATAGGTGACCCGAGCATGTTGCGCAGCCCATGGAATATTTTCCTGAACACGGCCATGTCTCCGGCAGTTGATCTCCCGTGGACGGTACACCAGAAACACATCTTTCCCGCAGACAGGGACGTCCCACCATACTCTCGGTTTGTCAAAGATTCGGATAATCTTACCACGCCGGTTACACTTGGGACACCGGGCACCGTTTTTATGCGGCTTGACTTCAAGCCAGAGCTCTTTGCACCAGTTGTTGAAAGTGAAGTCAATGACATGATATCCTTTGATTTTAAGCAGTTTTTGGATAAACTTGAGTATGCTCATGGGAACCTCCTTTTTTAAGTGATTGTGGTGAACCACTTAAATGGAACCCATGAGCATATTTGTCAACCCATGTTCGACCTCAAAAAACGTATGGGGTGAAAATATGCTCCGCAATTCTTTCCTTATCAGATCCCCCACTTGAAATAAGGGGATCTGATAAGGAAAGAATTGCTAAGAAGTCATGACCAAAGAATCATTCTCTACTGCACCTGACTCCTTTTGAGAGATTCGGATTGACCCCCTTTTTTTTACCAAAAATATCAAAGAGGAAGGACTAAGATTGATACTACCAAACAATATCTGGAGCAACAATAGGCACAATGGCTCAATTTTATAAACTCTAAAAGGCAAAGGCGGCTTTGAACAATTCTTTGGTATATGCCGCTTTGGGGTTCGCAAAGATTTCCTGCGCCGTGCCATTTTCTATTATTTTACCGTCCTTCATTACCGCCAGTTCATTGGCCAGGGCTCGTACTACCCGCAGATCATGGCTGATAAAGAGGTAGGTCATCTTGTAGCGCCGTTGAATATAGCACAGGAGATCAATGATCTGGGCCTGA
>JAJSAA010000098.1 GCA_024274995.1 Deltaproteobacteria bacterium | reverse complement strand
ATTCCGAGGTTGACCCGCATTTTGGCCGGGCGGCCTATCTATTGGTTATAGACCCGGAAAGTCTCACATTTGAGGCGCTGGATAATAATGAAAATATAAAGGCCTTTAAAGGAGCCGGTATTCAGGCCGCCACCATGATTCATGAAAAAGGTGCCAGAGTGCTGCTCACCGGGTATTGCGGCCCCAACGCCTTTAAAACCTGCCAGGCTGCTGGTGTCGAGGTTATAACTGAGGTCAGCGGTACGGTGCGGGAGGCGGTGGCCAACTTTAAAAATGGGAACTTTAAGGTTTCAAAAGGCCCTAATACGGAGGGGCATGTATAACAAATCTGATATCCGGCAGGGGACGTTAGGGGCAACTTGCAATGTACAAAAAATAATTGACGTCCTGATTTTTATCAGTTAAATTATCTGCCATTCTTAGATGCTCTTAGTTGAGCTTAATAGGGAACCCGGTGTAAATCCGGGACGGGCCCGCCGCTGTAACCGGGGATGAACGTCGCATTAAAGTCACTATTTGGGCAGTAGAAATACTGTGTTTCGACGAATGGGAAGGCGCGGCAAGTAAGACGAACCGGGAGTCAGAAGACCTGTCTATGAATGTATCATGGTCATAATCCGCCTCTCAGGCGGGGATTAATGACGTGACTTGCGGTGCTGGAGAAATGGCACGGCAGGCAAGCCCGCTCTCGTGGACAAAGAGCAGGAGGCTTAGTTATTCGTGGATAAATCAGGGAATCCCCGGATCAATTTATTAATTGGTCCGGGGATTTTTTTTTGTCTTGGGGGCAAAATATTTCCGGAACTTAAATAACGTTCACAGGAGATAAAAAAATGAAGAAAAAAATTAATGCCGCTCTGGCCCTCTTTGCCATATCCCTGCCTGCTCTGGCCCAGGCAGGGGTGAAAGATACTGCACCAGTCTTTGAGCCTACCATGAGCGAAGTGGTAGTCACTGCCACCCGCAGTCCTGAGAACATCAGGACAATTCCGGCTAAAGTTGAGGTGATCGACAGCCGGGATATTAAGCAGACGGTGGGTGATACGCTTACCGACCAGTTAAAAAAGAACTCCTCCATTGGGGTTATCCAGTATCCTGGAGCCCTGTCCGGTATCGGCATTCGCGGTTTTCGGCCGGAATTTTCCGGTATTACCAAACATAGCCTGATATTAATTAATGGTCGCCCGGCTGGAGCGACTAATCTGGCCGCCATTTTAACGGATGATGTAGAACGTATTGAGATTCTAAAGGGCCCGGCATCATCTCTCTACGGCGGTGAGGCCATGGGCGGGGTTGTCAATATTATTACCAAAAAACATACCGGCAAACTTACCGGCATGGCCGCGGCCGGTGCCGGTTCCTTTAAAACTAATTTCCAGAAGGTGGCCCTGGGCGGGGCACTAAGTAAAGGATTCGACTTTGATGTCTTCGCCCGCCGCTTTGAACAGGCCGATGATTTCAAGATGGGCAATGGTGAGACCAGGGCTCATACCACCTATAAGACCCAAAATGGTTATTTTCGTCTCGGCTCCAGCCTCGGTCAGAGCTGGCGGTTTGACGTAAGCGCGGCCCTTTACCAGGGCCGTGATATTGAGACACCGGGTGATACCTTTGATGGGGATAATAAATCAGGTCATAAGGATATTGATCACTATGGTCTGGATCTGACCGTAGGCGGTAAGCTGGGACTGAACAACCGCCTGACCGTCAGAACCTATAAGACTAATGAGACTTCAAAATCTTATAAACACTATACCGGCTGGTCTACTCCCGTTCAGGTTACTCCATATCGGAGCTATGATTCAGATATTGACTGGCTGGGAGTGCAGCTCAAGGATGAATATACCTGGGATATACAGCGTTTTATTTTCGGGGTTGATTATCAGAATATCGACAAGGTGAGTCGCAGTTATAATCAGGATGGTACCAGAAAAGCGCCATATTCGCCGGATGAAGGCCGGGAGAACTGGGCCGGGTATGTGGAGACGGTCTGGAAACTCATGAATAAACGACTCACCGCCACGGTTGGCGGCCGTTATGACAGCTTTGATGTTAAGACCAAGGAAACGCCGTACAAGACTGATTTTACTCCCAATTCAGCAACATTTTCCACCTTCAGCCCCAGGGCTGGCCTGAATTATCTTTTTGATCAGGGAATCCGCCTCCATACCACCATTGGCAAGGCATTTGTGCCGCCCGCCGCGGCCCAGCTTGCCGGTTACGCCGAGCGTCAGGTCGGCAGTGTAACCATGATTACCAAGGGTAATTCCAATTTAAATCCGGAGTCTTCCCTGACCTATGACTTTGGGGCTGGATTCGAGCGGCCCAAATTGGGATTTGCCATGGATGTTACCTTTTTCCATACCAAGGTTGATGACAAGATTATCAGTGTTACCAGCGGCAATATCACGACTTACACCAACAGTCTCAGCGCCAAAATGGAAGGTTTGGAAACCAACTTTTCCTATGATATCGGTGCCCCCCTTAACTGGGATCGTTCCCTGAACTTTTTTGTCAATTCAACCCATATGTTCAAGGCCGAGGAAGAACAGACCGACCACACCATGCAGGATATTCATAATGTGGCAAAATATACCGTTGATTACGGGGTTAAATATGATGATGGGATGTTTGACGGCAAGCTGCAATGCCGTACCCAGGGTAAGATGAAGGATACTGACTGGAATGCCGCCGGTTATCCGGAGGTGGAATACCCGTCTTTCACCGTGGCTGATTTAATGGTTGGTGTAAACTTTCTTGAGCATCAGCGGTTTACTGTTAAAATAGGCAATCTCTTTGATAAAAATTACTATGAGAAAAAGGGGTTCCCGCTGCCTGGCCGGGCCATTTATGCCAGTTACAAATACGAGTTTTAGGGATGGATTTAAATCCCTTCTCTCTAATCACGGGTTTTTTGTCTGATGGATCAGTGCGTTCTCTTAATAACGGGGCCGGGCGTGGGGAAAAATTACACAAGGAGAAAAATATGAGAATCATTGGCGAAGATCTGCACATTATGAACCATGAGTTTTTGCAGGTCATGGAAAAGCAGGACGCGGAGGGCCTGGTGCGGCTTGCTCGGCGTCAGGTTGAGGCCGGGGCGGCGGCACTTGATATTAATCTTGGTCAAAATAAGAAGTTCGGTCTGCGCACTCCCTGGCTGGTGGAAACAATTCAACAGGCAATGGACGTTCCCCTTCTGCTTTCAAATCACGTTCTTAGTGAGCAGCGCGCCCTGGAGGTGCATAAGGGGACTGCCACCATCAATGCCGTTACCGCCAATCCAGCGGAGCTTATCAGGGCCATGGAAACGGCGAAACGCTTTCAGGCCAATCTCGTTGTTCTTCTTGTCAGCTCAAAACTTACTCCAACGGATGCCAATGAACGCCTGCGGCTGGCTTTAATGGTGCAGGAAGTCGCCGATGAAGTTGGTATGCCCTTAGAACAGCTTTATCTTGATCCGGTTATCTCCTGCCGTCCCGATCCGGCGGCCTGGGGATTGAGCGCCGGTCTGCCTAATATTGAGGTGCTGCTTAACTCCATCCGCCTGCTTGGTGAGTTAAGTGACCACCGCCTGCGCACCATAGCCGCCATCAGTAATTCCTCCCTTTGTCTTGCCGCCGGGAAACGCTCCGCCTTTCATTGCCGTTTATTGCCCATGCTGGCTGAGGCCGGTCTTGACGCGGTGATAATGAACTGCCGGGATAAAAAATTAATGGCGGTGACTAAAAATATTAACACTGCTCTGCCGACAGCGGCTTAGGGCGGCGGAGTTTTGTTAATCAGACAAAGCTTCTTTGTCTTTTGACGATGAACCAGATAATCACCGGACTGCCGATGAGGGCGGTGACGGCGTTGAGCGGCAGCACCATGGAATGGCGCCCGGGAGCTGGGCCAGAATATCGGCGCATAGGGCGACTATGCCGCCTATGGCCGCGGTCACGGGCAGCAAAATTCGATGATCGGAGGTGGAGGCCACCGCCCGGGCGAGGTGCGGTACCGCAATACCGATAAAGGCCACCGGCAGAGGCGATAACCGGCAGAAAGATCTGCATCTCCCGCCAGGTTGTATTGCTGAAACTACCAATGGTCCAGGCCATATAGGCCTGAACCATCTCCGGGCGGCTGAAGTGAATCAGGATACTTATGTATGCTGCCCAGGGCGTAGCCGCCCAGGAGACTGATAATCAGCAGGGTCATGACATTCTCCACCCAGCGGGCCGCGCGATGAGGATTGCCGTAAGGGTGAGTAGTGCCCCGGCTCTTAAGCAGGTAACGGAAGCCCACCCCGGCATCACGCCAGGGATTTGATACCGTAATCAGGGTGACCCCGTCCCGATAGCTCACCTGAAAATTATGACTGTAACGAATATGCACCCTATCCGCAGCCCGGCAGCTTGTCCAAGGCAGCCCGAGCAGGAAAAACAGGCTTAATTAAGCTGATTAGTTTTTGTCTGTTCCTGATTATGCCCATAGGCGTTCCTCCATGGTTTTTTTGGTCGTGATTTTTTGCTTGAACGGCTTTGATCTCTTCGCCTGGGCAGTCATTGAAGTTCAAAACTCAATGCCTTTCTGGGCCTTTACGCCTTGTTTGTATGGGTGCTTGACCGCCTTCATCTCCGTCACCAGATCGGCGAGTTCCAGTAGTTTGGGGTCGGCGGCCCGGCCGGTGATGACAATATGCAGATCCTTGGGATTATTGCTTAAAACCCGCATGGCCTCCTCCCGGTCTTTGTCCAGATCATCGGAATTCCAGGTAAAACCCCGGCCCAGGCCATGAAAGTCGATGTTCTCGGGGAAATGGGCAATTGCCTCCATTTCGCCTTGTATTTCCAGGAGCCTTTGATGAACTGGATAAAGCGGTCTTGAAGCCGTGGCCCACGGCTCGCATGGTGATACCGATGGCCGCGGTGGTCTTGCCCTTGCCGTTGCCGGTAAAGACCATAATCAGTCCCTTTTTTCTTTTCCTTGTTTGCTCATGAGTTGTTTTTTGGCTGAAGAGATACCCCCCAAACAAAGGTGTATGGGCAAAAAAATCCCCGGACCAATAGTAAAACTGGTTCGGGGATTCCCTGATTTTTCCACGAATGAGGAGAAGCTTACCCTTTGTCCACGAGGGTGTATTCTCTGCTTGTTGTACCTTTTCTCCAGTACACTTTTATCTTCAGCCAGGTATTCTGACTCCCGGATCAATCTCTGTGTTGCGTCTTCCCATTTTCTGTATCACAAAAACGACCGCGATAAGAAAATAGTGACATTATGCAACCTTTGTCCCCGGTCACAGCGGCGGGCCCGTCCCGGATTGTGGTTTGTTCTTTATAAGGTGCCTCGCTGTTTCAGGTAGCTATCCCGAAGTTTTAAACTTACCACAGATGAGGTAAATCATAGCAATTAAGTTCTTGTTCGTGCGGTATCCGCAAACTCTGGCTTTTGCTGCTTGAATCAGACTGTTAATGCCCGCAAGGATGCTTTCAGCTTATTTAAAAAACTGTCTGTTAACCTTGAGGTCGATAAGATGCGTCTCCGCGCCCTTGATGCCAAAATCATTATCGTTGATCATAAACAATTCATGATCATTGAGAATAGCAACCCCTTCAATCTTGCTTGGCAGTGCCTCTGGCGGTAAATCGGTAGCTGAATCCAGAGCGATTTCCTTGCCAACCGGTATGATGGCCTCGTCACTTAGATCTGTCAACTGCTCCAGAGAAGGCGAGGTTGCGGTGTTGTCCCATTCTGAATTTAAGATATTGCTGGCATCATCCAACTCCACACGATACAACTTGGTGGTCTTGTTAATGCGTTCAAGGACAATTAACTTGTCATTTCCATAGGCCGCCATTTCACTGACCTTGACCTTGTTTTGCCTGGTCGTGTTATCAGCCAGAAAAGTATCCGGTTTGTCAATTACATAAACATATTCACCGACAACTTCCTCGTTCCGCAGATCCATTTTAAACAATCGGACATTGCGCGATTTTTTATAAGCCTTTTTGTCTGGATTGGCCAAAGGACTTTGCATGGTGAAATAGAGGTATTTCTCATCCGGTGATACAGCAATTGATTCAATGCCGCGATTGAGTTTGCGTTTGCTCAGAATCTCCGGTAATGCCCCCACCACCGGGTAATCCGCCGCTCCCAGTTCACCCTCAATCCCTGTGGGCACTAAACGCTCCAGGACTTCGCCGCCCGCAGATACATGCACCAGGCTTGGAGCGTATTCTTCACTCACCCAGAAAGTACCATCCGACAGACGCACCAGAGCCTCGGTATCCAGGCCGTTCGCATCAAAGCCAATGGGGTTACCCTGTTTATCATAAGCGGTTTCAGTAGTCATTGAAGTAAGCGGATTAGGCAGACCAGTAAGCTGTTTGCCGTTACCATCCTTGAGCCGGATAACGTCGGTAATTCTCCAACCATGATGTCCATGCCTCTGCAGTTTGAAGATAGAGGGAGCGTAATTGGCAATCGGGAATATTTTACCATTTGAACAAATATCAGCGCCGATAATATCCACGTCATCATCACAATCTACATTTACGCCTCGGTCACTGATCGTATAAACCGTATTGCGGTCATCACCTGGGTAATGGAAGGCGCCGCTGCCGATGCCGGTAGTGAATTTTAGTGTTGTATCGTAGTTTATCCCATCGGAAAAATTCACAGTATCAAGCGGCCGGTTTAAAATTTGCGAGTGTACCTCAAATTCTCGAGGCTCGTAATGAAACGCTGTCTTCCCGTTCTCATTACGAAAGATTTTTAGATTACTGGCAGTGGCGGCTGGGGGTGTCAGCGCTATAGACATAACAAAAAAACCGGTCAAAATAGATGCCGTTGAACATAAAACCTTTTTCATGATGCCAATCCTCCTTGAAAATAGATTTACCTAAGAATTACTGCTCCCGGATTTGGGATTTTCTTTTTACTAAATCAATATGGCAGTCGAAGATTAAGGTTTTATTAAAATATCTTTATGTTTTCGTGATCCCCCATTTGAGATGCCATTTGTCAACATCATCGGCTTGTATTATCTCCACCCTGCTGCCCTGAAAGTCTTCCTGAACCTCGCCCATTATCTCTTCCATGCCGCAGGGGGGTTCCCGGCTCAGCCAGTCATGGTTTTCTTTATCCTGGATATAGGCGGCCGCCACCTGGTCGAAAAGTGTTTTGGGTACGGCATGACTCACGGCACTCCATTTAAAAAGGTTATTGATCCGGCTGCTCACCATCATGGCACACCCGCAGTCAAGGATGTCGTATTCTTCGCTGGCCTGTTTCATATAGGCAATGTCTAAGCGGTTTATTTGTTTGGCCAACAGATCACGGGCGGCCGTGCCTGCCCGGCCGCCGCCATAGGTGTGACCGCCCCAGTTGATGTAAGCTTTGGCGAGGTCTTTGTCCGTAGCCCAGGCTGAGGCATCCAGAGCCAGGCCGACTCCTGAACCTTATAGGTGCCGGGTGGCTGGGAAAAGATGCGGCAGCGCGGCGCATCTCGGCCTCGTTTAACTCATTGGCCGTGTCAGCCCGTAATTCAGCCATCTGCTCCTCAATGTGTTTGCGGATGAAATTACGCTCTGGGGGTTTATCTAAGCCGCCGGTTAGAACCACGGCCTGATCCATGAGCTCGCAGAAATGGGGCACCATATCACGCATAACCCCCGAGGTCTCGATGGTTACATCCACCTGCCAGGCGGCCCTGGTGGGTAAGCGGCTGATGTCCTTGGCAAAAAAAAAATCCTGCCTGCTGGCCAGTAGGCAGGTTTAGTCAATTGCAATATGAGTCAAAGCCTTGGCCGCTAAAGAGTGCAAAAGGGGTCATTATGTTTAGCACCTGAAGCCTCGGTCAAGAATGAAGACCTGTCCGCAAGGGCATGTCGCTCGTTTTTACCTATTAATAAAAGCATCTTTTTACACCACAAGTTATTTACTTATTTAAGGACGTCCCCATTATCACCCCCCATTATCACCCTTCGTTGAATAATCCCTAATAGACAGAACATCAGGCCAATATCAAGCAGCATTGCTCGTCTTTTCATGTAGTTAGCATGATCCGCCACCCCCATTGACGTGCAAGCATCATGGCCTTGCCTTTATTCGGTGTCATCTTACATTGGCTATATTTCAACAAAGAACTTCCTGCGACAAAACTAAAATTGAATGCGATCAACAGCTTTCATGAAATACTCGTTAGACCATAATTCAAGTGTCGACCTTTCTCGGTCATTTAAAAAGGGTTTAATATCTCTTTTCGCATTTTCAATATTAATTACCTTGAATTTTTGGGTAATAATTTCTTTGAAGAGATTTTCGGTCAGCGGGCCATCCAAGTGACCACTTTGCTGTAGTCTTGTCTCTAAATGCTTGAGATTTAGAGCAGAATTTCTGCCAAGATACCAGAGGAAATCATAATAATCTCTTCCCTTTATCCTTGTCTGCCAGTTTCTGGCAAGTATAGCGTGAATCTTACCCGCAAAAAGATCAGCAATTGGCATGGTTTTAATCTGAAAGGGAATTGGCCGGTATATGTCTCTAACTTCAACTCCATGGTTTCCTGGCGGGTCTATATCAATTTCAAGTTTTATTTTTATGTTTTGATTATGGTGCAAGCGATCCAGAATCCTCCCCGGTACTCCAATCCTGATAAAATTTATTTTTGTTCCGGCCTTAATAAAAGCAGAATCTATTTGAGAATTAATCGACTTGTGTTTCGATTGTACGTCAACATCAAAACCAAACCCTTCTAATTCAGTCGCTATGGCAGCATAATATTTTGAAAAATCAAAGTCAGGATTTGGCTTCAACAGAGAAAAATCGAGATCTTCTGAGAATCGGGTGAGGCCGTGTAAAATTCTCAAGGCGCTACCGCCATAAAATAAAGCGTGTTCATAAAACTTAGAGCGCCAGAGGCCAAGCAGTGTAATTTCCTGCATGATCTCCTTTAAGGCATTTTCATAATCAGAGGCGTTTCGACAATCATATTCTTCCAGCATTTGCAATATTATACTATCCATTACTAACCTTTATTATGAACTTATGAATTGCCGCTGAACGATACAATGCTCCATAATTGATAAGTAAGTCCATATTCAACTTTTCGTACTCATCCTCATCTATTCTCATGTCGTCATGCAGAAGTTGAGACAAGTGTGTGTCAGAATCAATTTTCTTTACACGAAGAGCAATATAGTCAAGCAACGCTTTTTCGGGGCAGGCAATAAGATAATTTTCTGTATGATTGATAGTATAGAGTTTTACCCCCGCCGCATAAGCTCCTTTGTACAAATGCGAATATTCAAAGGAACCGGCTGGACTTATGAAAAGCTTATTTTTCTTGAATGTCACGGCAGTGACTGCTTCTACCCTTTCAGGAATAAGCCCGTAAAAAGAAAGGGCATATTCAAGTGAGACATAAGAGGGGCCATAGATCAAATTGGACAGTATTTCTTTTGAATAGCCTGTTGGGTCAAGCTGCTCACTCCATACATAAAGCCCCTTTTTTATTCTGACAATATACCCTTTCTTTATTAGTTGGCCAATAAATCGACGTTTGTTAGTTTTCCCTACAATGACAGTGCAAAGACGTTGGTAGTCAAAATACTTAGCCGAAATGCTCTTTCTCAGTGCAATTATATCCATACTTAGCTCCAATATGTACCCATATTAGTAACATACTGGATTGTTTGTCCATTAGAAAGCTTTTATGGGTATTTTTTCGGTGGGGGGGGCAGGCTTGAGGCTTGCGTTATTGCATGAACTAATGAACATTTTCAGAATGCCTTTGGGACTTTTTATCATAGATGTCCCCGAATACGCCCTTAATTACGCACAGCAGGGCGTCTACTGTACCCATTATGGTAATTGCAGCATGAGTCAACGCCTTGCCGCTAAAGAGTGTAAAAGAGGTACTGTAACTACCTGTTGACACCCATGATATTTACGAGTAACTTGTAAATATCATGGGTAAAACTCGATATCTTGCACCAAAAATCAATAAACTACTGGCTATGTTTCCCGTAGTTGCACTTATTGGCTCGCGACAGTGTGGCAAATCCACACTTGTTAAGCAGTTACGGCCAACCTGGAAATATTATGATCTGGAAAGTCCCGATGATTATCAGTTGATCAGCAATGACCCCATTACCTTTTTTGCCATTAATACAGATGGGGTAATTATTGATGAGGCACAACAATATCCTGAGATTTTTAAGGTTCTCAGGGGTGTTATTGACGATGATCGCAAAAAAAAAGGACGCTTTCTGCTAACAGGCTCAAGTTCCCCTCAAATTGTAAAGGGAATTACGGAGAGTCTTGCTGGTAGGCTTGCAACAGTTGAAATGTGGCCGTTTAAACAGGGAGAGTTCTACGAAAAAGAAATTTCTGATTTCTACAAAATTATGGCTGAGGGGGTAACCAAAGCCAGGTCAAAAGATTTTATGCAATTGCAATCACTGCTAAGCATAGATCAGACAATGCACGTTTGGTTCAAAGGTGGTTTTCCTGAACCACTTATTGAGGGCGAGTCAAACAATGAATATTATAAACAATGGCAGGATAATTATATAAGTAATTACCTTGGACGTGACATCCGCAGCTTGTTCCCTAAATTAAATATTCATAATTATAGACGTTTTCTTACCCTTTTGGCGCAATTTTCCGGGCATCAGTTAAATATGAGTAATATGGCCAGGGCTCTTGAGATAAGTGTGTCTACAGTTAAAGACTATTTGGATATTATTCATCAGACATTCATGTGGAGAAACCTGGAACCATATACTGGAAATTTGTTAAAAAAAGTCCAGAAGTCAAATAAAGGTTTTTTTAGAGACCAGGGGATATTGCATTATTTCCTGAGGATTAAAGACGTAGATCAATTGCGCCTGCACCCTGTTGCCGGTTTTTCCTTTGAAAGTTTTGTAATTGAAGAAGTTATTCGTGGGTTACAGTCAACCATGGCAACTCAACTTGGATTTAGCTATTACCGCACTATTGACAAATCCGAAGTTGATCTTATTATCGAGGGCGATTTTGGTATCGTGCCCATTGAGATCAAACTCAATTCTGTTGTAAATCGAAAATCTCTGTGCGGATTGGAAAATTTTATCGCTGACACCAAGGCGGATTACGGTATTATCATCAACACCGCTAAACGGGTTGAACTTTTGACCGACAAAATTATTCAGGTTCCTGTGCATTGTATATAATGCTTTCTTTGGCATACACGCGATTTCAGTAAAACAGAACCGTTAAATCAATTAATCAACAACACTCCCTTTTGCCCCGGAACTATTCTCTGATTTGATAGAGCAGACGGATTGTCACCTATCTACAACTCTCTTGGCTCCGTAAGCAGCTGTATTCCTTTTAATATTTCTTCTAATCTCGCACTATTTACCTTGCCTATTTTTTCAAAAAGATCACTTTCGTCTACGGTATAAATTTGAGTTATATTTATGACGCTTTTTTTGGGCAGGTTTGCTTCTCCTTTTTTTAGTACTACATTACCAGGAGAAAGCCCCCTTTTTAGGTTCGATGTGAGT
>JAJSAA010000097.1 GCA_024274995.1 Deltaproteobacteria bacterium | reverse complement strand
TTTTTTCCGTCACTTTTTAGCAAGAATGCGTCGAAAAACAAAGTGCTACAGCAAGTGTAAAAAAATGCTCAAATACTCGTTCAAGCTCCTCATGACCAAATGGAATGGCGACCTCGCTATACTAGATTAACAATGCCGTATTTTTTTCGTTTCATAGATCCCTCATGGCAGTTGGTTGCTTTTTGGAGCAAAGACATACTGTCTCATTTATGGGGTCCACTATATTGACATCCCATCACTTACGGCGGTACAAGTTTTCTTTTAATTTTACCCCTTCCCCCAGGTAGCAGTCATGGGCGATAATTTTTTAAATATACAGCCGTCACCTGTTGCACGCGTTTACCCGCAGGCAGAATCTGGCTGGCTTTGTTCCCGTGCCTGCTGCAATTCAATCAGACGGGCGAACAACCCTCCGCGCTCTAACAACTCATCATAACTGCCCTCCTCCCTTATCCGCCCCCGGCTCAAAACCACGATACGCCCGGCATTACGAATGGTGGACAGTCGATGGGCAATGACAATACTGGTGCGGTTTCGGATCGTGTGAGAAACGGCCTTCTCCAACAGAGCCTCGGTGATGGAATCAATATTGGCGGTGGCCTCGTCCAGAATCAGGATCCGCGGATCACGCAACATAACCCGACCCAGAGCGAGGAGCTGCTTCTGGCCTTGAGATAATTGCCAGCCCCCCTCGCCGACCATGGTATCAAGCCCCTGAGGCAGATCCCGCACCACCATCTCTAACTGGGAATCCCGCACTACCGCCCTCAATCTCTCCTCATCGACCGAACTGCCGAAGATAAGATTATCCCGCAGAGTAGCGGGCATTAACAGGACATCCTGCATAACCAGGCCAATCCGGCTGCGCAGCCAGGCCAGATCAAAGTCAGCCAGTGGACGATCGTCTATTAAAATTTCGCCCTCCCGCGGTTCATATAAACGTTCCAGCAGATTAACAATTGAGGTCTTACCAGCCCCGGTGGGGCCGACAATGGCCAGTTGCTCGCCGGGGACGATATTGAGATTAAAATCGCTGATAATCGGTTCGTCTTGCTTATAGGCAAGACTAACCCCCGCGAAACGAATAGCGCCCCGCAGGTTCGGCAGGCGCAGATTTCCGGCCCTTGAGATGGCTGGCTGCCGGTCAAGAAGCTCAAATATCCGCTCTGCCGAGGCCATGGCCGACTGCACGATGGAATATTTCTGGGCGACCTCGCGAATTGGTTTAAAAAAGAGACGCATATAGGCGAGAAAGGCGGCCAGCTCGCCGATGGTGGTGGTGCCTTTCATAACCTCCAGGCCGCCAATCCAGATGATTAGGGCGATGGACAAGGTACTGATGATCTCGACAATGGGTAGGAAAACGCCGAATATCTTGATCTGGTACATGGTCTGGCGCTGAAATATCTGGTTCTGGCGCCGGAATTGTTTCTCGGTATCAACCTCTCTTAAAAAATGCTGGATTAAGGCGATGCCGGTCAGGCTCTCCTGCATAAAGGAATTGATAATGGCCAGTTGGGTGCGGATTTTGCGAAAAGCCTTGCGGGCCATACGGCTGAAGGACAAGGAATGAATAACTATAAGAGGCAGCAGGGCGCACATGAGCAGGGCCAAATGCTGGTTCATATAAAAAAGGATAATTAGAATAGCTGATAATTGCAGAATATCATTAAAAATAGTGGTTATAACAGAGGTGAACATTTCATGCAGATTCTGAATATCATTGGTAAGCCTAGTTACCAGTTTTCCCACCGGATTATGATTAAAAAAGGTAACATCCAGGGAGAGGATATGAGCCAGCAGACGCTGGCGCAGGCCATGCATAATGTGCTGGCCGCTGTACTCCAGCACCGTAACCTGAAAAAAATTGGCCGCAAACCCGCCGATAACCATGACAATAAAAACCAGGGCAATATTCTCTAAGCCCTGCAGCCGGGCTGCGGCGCTGATATGAGTGGCCATGATATATTTATCAATGGCGATGCGCACAAGCCAGGGCAGGGTAAGATTGGCGGCGATAACCGCGAGAGAAAGTATGATAGCCAGAATAATATTGCGGAGCTGGGGCCTAACCTGCCTTAGAATCCGGCCCCAGAGGGCGGCATCGCCCAAATTACCTAATTGATCTTCTTCAAAATAACCGTAATTATGCAGCATAGCTTCTTCGACAGGCAGGATTTGACAGATGATCGGCAGAATTTTTCAATTCCGCCTTATTATTGCCAAACTCCTGATGAGCGTAAATCCCCCGGTAAATTTCGCTGACGGCAATTAATTCCCGGTGGCGGCCCAGGGCCGTAAGGCGGCCCTTATCCAACACCGCGATTTGCCGGGCTTGGCGCAGGGGACTTAGACGATTGGTAACCATAATCACCATATTCTCCTCGGCATAGGCCATAATATGGGCCATTATCATAGCCTCAGCCTCGGCATCCACCGCCGCGAGAGCGTCATCAATCAAGAGGATTGGGGCGCGCAGCAACAAGGCCCTGGCCAGAGCTATCCTCTGCTGCTGGCCGCCAGACAACAACACCCCCCTCTCGCCGATTTCAGTCTCATAACCCTTGGGGAAGGCCATTATTTCATGGTGGATGGCCGCCGCTCTGGCCGCCGCCTCTATCTCTTTCCTGCCCGTCTCCGGCGCCCCGAAGGCGATATTTCTGGCAATGGTCGTGGAGAAGAGTGCGGCGCTCTGCGGCACAAAGGACAATAAGCGGCGGCATGAATTCAGATCAATATCATTTACATCCAGCTTATTAATGAAAAGTTGGCCCTGTTCTACAGGATAGAGGCGGGCCAGCAGGGCGCAAAGGGTAGATTTGCCGCTACCGGTACGACCGACAATGCCCAGCAGACCGGGGCGGATATCAAGGTTTATATCCTTTAACCTCGGCCTCTCCTGGCCGGGGTAGGCAAAGGTAAGGTGGCGGAGACTGATAATATCCGGCCGACCAATTTTGCGCCCCGCAGTCACCGGCTGCAAAAGAGGGCGCTCGTCCATCACCTCCTGAATTCGGGCCAGCGAGGTCAGACCACGCTGAAAGAGATTGCTCACCCAGCCCAGGGCCATCATGGGCCAGGTAAGCATGAAGAGATAACTGATAAAGGCCACGAAACCGCCAATGCTGATTGTGCCGCTAATCACCATGCGCCCCCCGAAAAAGACAATAATCAGCAGACTGATATTGGCGATAAACCCGGAGGCCGGAAAGAGTACCCCCTGAATTTTAGCGACTTTCAAACTGTGTTTGATATAGCTGCGTCCGGTGATATCAAATTGGGCGCACTGGGCCGCCTCGCGGGTGTATATCTTAAGAAGGCGAATATTATTTATCGCGCCGCGAGCCTCTTCGGTGAGGAGGGAGAATTGCTCTTGCACTCGTTTGAAATGACGGTGGAGACGGGAAGCCAGGATGCGGGTGGTTACAGCCAGCACCGGGAAGGGCAGAATGGCCAGCAGGGTGAGACGCAGATCGATGTAGGCCATGCAGGAGATGGCGGCAAAAGACATAAGCAGGGCGTCTATGGCGGCTATGAGCCCCATACCACAGGCCATCTGCACCGAGGTGAGATCGTTGGTGGCCAAGGCGATTAACTGGCCGGGACTCCGGCGTTGAAAAAAGGCACTATCCAGACTCAAGAGATGATGAAAGAGAGCGTCACGAATATCCTGTTCGAGAAGGCGGGAAAAGCCCAGAATAAGATAACGCCACATAAAACGTAAAACCGCCACAGTCAGAGCCAGAAGCATAATCAAGGCGGCATAATTTCGTAATTGACTGCCATCTACAGTATGATTTCTGAGGCCGTCAACGGCCCACTTGATAATACGGGGGACAACAAGCTGGCAGAGATCCACGGTTAGCAGGGCCAGAATTCCGGCCGTTATCCGCCACCGGCAGCGCTTGAAAATTGGGCCGATGAACCGCCAGGCGGCAGGTAATGATCTTGGTTTATGGGAATGTTTGCCTGCCATTCGCACGCTTTAATCCTTTAAGTGCCGATTGCATACCACCACCCTGAATCCTCTTAGGGCCAGCCCTATAAAAGCGTTGATAATATGGCCGTAATCGGCTAAAAACCATTACTTATACGTTTTACGGACTGTTATGGCAAGCTATTTCCCATGGGCGGCAGACAGGCATGTAAGCAAATGGTAATCGCAACACGAGATAAATATATGAAAGAAATTAAAGTCGGTATAATTGGTTTTGGCACGGTGGGCAGCGGTACAGCCGAGGTCTTGCGCCGCCAGGCGGAAAATCTGCGCCGCAAGACAGGCCTGAATATTGCCCTGACCCGGATAGCGGATCGCAGCGCCCAGTCCCTACCGCCGGAATTCAGCCAATGCCGATTAAGTAATAAGGCTGAGGATGTATTGAATGATCCAGCCATTGATATAGTTGTTGAATTAATAGGCGGCATTGAACCCGCCCGCAGCCTGGTGCTGGGGGCCATTGCCAGGGGCAAGCATGTGGTAACTGCCAATAAGGCTCTGATGTCAACTGCGGGCCGGGAGATCCTGGCGGCGGCGGCCAAGGCCGGAGTCGCCGTGGGTATGGAGGCCTCGGTGGCTGGTGGGATCCAGGTCATCAAGACCCTGAAGGAGGGCTTGGCCGCCAATACCATCAACTCTATCATGGGTATTCTGAATGGTACGGCAAATTATATTTTAAGCCGCATGACCGATGAGGGGCTGCCCTTTGCCGAGGTTCTGCGTGAAGCCCAGGATAAGGGCTATGCCGAGGCCGATCCCTCCTTTGATATAGACGGCATTGACACGGCCCATAAACTGGCCATTCTCATCGCCCTGGCCTACGGCATCAATGTCCAGCTTAAGGATATTCATGTGGAGGGAATTTCCCGTATTGAACCAATTGATATAGTCTACGCCCGACAATTCGGCTATCGCATTAAATTACTGGCCATCAGTATTAATCATGGCGATCATGTGGAAGCCAGAGTACATCCCGCCATGGTACCGGAAGATCATCTGCTGGCCAGTGTTAACGGGGCTTATAACGCGGTGAATTTCAATGGCGATATGGCGGGTGATATCCTGCTTTACGGCCAGGGAGCCGGGATGATGCCCACCGGCAGCGCCGTGGCCGCCGATATTGTCGATATTGCCAGGGATATCACCGCCGGAGCCATTAACCGGGTACCCGGCCTGGCCTTTGTGGAGGATAATATAATCGAAGGCCGAATCACCCCCATGGAGAAGTTGCGGGGGGCCTATTATTTCCGGATGTCTCTTATAGATGAGCCGGGGGTTCTATCCAATATCGCCGGTATTCTGGGAAACAACGAAATCAGCATTGAATCGGTAATCCAACAGAAAAGGCTGGAAAAGGGGCCGGTACCAGTGGTTATCAGAACCCACCGGGCGACCGAAAAATCCGTGCTGCAGGCCATGAACGAGATTGACCAACTGACTATCTGCGCCAAGACACCGGTCATCATCAGGATTCTGGAATAGGACGGCTATGAAATATTTTATTCTGGTATGTGACGGCATGGGGGACGAACCACTAACCGAATTAAACGGCCAAACCCCCATGGAGGCGGCCCGCACCCCGGCCATGGACGGCCTGGCCGCAGTCGGAGAACTCTTTACCCTTGCCACCGTACCCCAGGGTATGGCACCGGGCAGCGATGTGGCCAACCTATCTCTCCTCGGTTATCGGCCGGAACGTTTTTACAGCGGCCGGGCTCCCCTGGAGGCGGCCAGTATGAATGTTCATCTCGCAGCCGATGAGACCGCCTTTCGCTGCAATCTGGTAACCCTGACCCAGGAAGATGAAAAGCTGCTGATGACTGACTATAGCGCCGGTCATATCTCCACCCCGGAGGCGGGGGAACTCATCGCCGCCCTGGCCGCTGAATTAAATAATTCAGCTATTCATTTTTATCCGGGGGTCAGCTACCGCCACCTCCTCGTCACCAGAGGCGAATATCCCGCCCTGCACACCACCCCGCCCCACGATCATACCGGACGGGAGATCAACGAGTATTGGCAGCGCTATCAGGCCCAAGAACCTTTTGCCGGACTGGTCAATGGAGCCAAGGAGATTTTGGGCCGCCAGCAGGTGAACCGCCTCCGGCTGGCGGCGGGTAAAAATCCGGCCAACGCCATTTGGCTGTGGGGGGAGGGCAAAGCTCCGAAAATGGCAAAACTCAGCAGCCACTACGGGATCAGCGGGGCCCTGATCTCGGCCGTTGATCTCCTCAAGGGAATCGCCACCTACGCCGGCATGGAGGTAATTACAGTACCGGGAGCCACCGGTTATCTTGATACCAATTATCAGGGCAAGGCTCAGGCTGCCCTGGAGGCCGCTACCCGTCATGATCTGATCTTTGTCCATGTTGAGGCCGCCGACGAGGCTGGGCACCAGGGGCTGGTGGCGGAGAAGATACAGGCTATTGAGGACTTTGATCAAAAGATTGTCCGGCCCCTGCTGGCCGCCTTAGAGGGCACGGAATTCAGGATGGCGATAACTCCGGATCACTACACCCCCGTCAGCTTGCGCTCTCATATTGCTAAGGCAGTACCTCTGCTCATTTATGACTCCCGAACCTCAATGAGCGGCGGCCCGGCCTATAATGAACAAAACGCTCATCGATACGGTCGCCGCCTCGCCAACGGCGAGGAATTTTTTAATATTCTGCTCTAATCCCCAATGGCCGATTCAACCAAAATAGAGCTGATCGCCCCGCACCGCTGCCGGGCCAGGGTACTTTACGGTGATACCGATGCCGGCGGGGTGGTTTATTATGGCAATTACTTGCGCTATTTTGAACGGGGACGTACCGAGCTAATGCGGGAGCGGGGAATCAGCTATCGTGAATTGGAAGATCGCGGCCTGATTATGCCGGTGGTGGAGGCCTACAGCCGTTACAAGGCCTCGGCCCGTTATGATGATTTGATAGAAATCGCCACCTCCTTTATCTGGGTCAAACGCCTCTCCTGCCGCTTCAATTATGAAATACGGCAGACCGCTGACCAGAGATTACTAATTAAAGGCTTTACACTGCACGCCGTGGTCAACCACCAAGGGAAGCTGACCAAATTACCGGATGATATCTTTATCGCCCTCCAAGAAATTATCGACAATCCCCCCGTTATCAACTTGACAAAAAAACATGATAGGTTATAGTGTATGGATGTGACGCGGGGTGGAGCAGTCCGGTAGCTCGTCGGGCTCATAACCCGAAGGTCAGAGGTTCGAATCCTCTCCCCGCTACCATTTAAATAATTTAAGGGGTTTCAGAAGATTTTCTGAAACCCCTTTTTTTTTGGTTTATCTCCTGGCCGCCCTTTAATTATTTTGCCCCTTACCACACCCCATTTTCAGACTGTTTTCTGCGCAGGAGGCCGTTGACCTGCCAGTCAACAATAGGCGGCTCGGTTTGCAGTTCCACCATATGCCCCGGGTTAGCCTTCTTTAATTCACCTTTCTCATTGTTAATTCGAATAATTCTGGCCTGCCGTTGTTTAAATCCCGGCTCCAGGTACTCTATCCAATCGCCTGGCATAATCTGGTTTCTGACTTCAATTAATTGCCGGTCATCCACCTGCCGCACCAGCCCTACCGGGGCGTGGGTCTGGGCGTATTTGATGCCGCTGTAGAGCATATCCTGCCGTTTTGGCGGGCCGTCAAAAAAATTCTCCGTGTAGCCCCGGGAGCCAATTTTAACTAATTCTTCGTTCAAGACCATTGGCAGCGTGATGGCGTCCGCATCGGCGGCCTGGGGCTGGGCGGCGATATAATCCAAGGCCGCCCGATAGAGACGAACCACCGCCCCCACATAATAGACGCTCTTCATCCGACCCTCGATCTTAATGCTGTCAACCCCGGCCGCCATTAGTTCCGGCAGCCGATTCAACAGACACAAATCCCGGCTGTTAAAGATATAGGTACCATGACCATCTTCCTCCACCGGGAAATACTGGCCCGGCCGTTTTTCTTCTTCGAGAATATAGCGGTAACGGCAGGGGTGGGCGCAATTGCCATGATTGGCATCCCGGCCCGTCATATACAGGCTCAGTGAGCAGCGGCCAGAATAAGAAATACAAAGGGCGCCGTGGACAAAAACCTCCAGCCTGATATTTGTCTCTTCCCTTATTTCTTTGATCTCGGTCAGGGTTAATTCCCGGGCCAGATTGACCCGGCTGGCCCCCTGCTCCTGCCAGAAAAGAACACTGGCTGAGTTGGTAATATTGGCCTGGGTACTGATATGAATATTTATTTCCGGCACCCATTTACGAGCCAGAGCAAAGATCCCCGGATCAGAGATAATCAGGCCGTCCACCCGCAGATCCCGCAGGCGCAGAAGATAATCCCGCAGACCGCCAAGATCACGATTATGGGCCATGATGTTTATCGTTATAAAGACCCTTGTCCCCCGCTCATGGGCATAGCTCACTGCCGCCGCAATCTCCTCCATCTCCAAAACGGCATGAGCCCTGAGGCTGTAGGCTGCGCCGCCCATATACACGGCATCAGCCCCGTAATGAACGGCAATCTTTAGTTTATCCAGACTGCCAGCCGGAGCCAGGAGCTCCGGCTGGCGGCGACCGATATTATCAGACGGCATAATTTCTCCAGTCAGCAGAGGGGACGGAACAATAAAGCGGGTTATGGGGCAGGATTACAAATTTATATGAATTTTCCATAGATTATATGTATATTAATCTTTTGGCTGAGGCCATATACTTCGGGAGCACATCCGGAGTCTACGCTTTCCCGGAGTCTACGCTTTCCTGGAGTTACGGTTACGAGTTGAGGGCATTGCCGCCCTCCCTCGCTGAACAGTTACTAAAAAACTTCGGAATACGTAACTACTATAAATTTATCGATGATAACGGACTTGTTAGACCTTCATAATATTTCACCACGAGCCAAAATCATGGCGGCCATGAGCGGCGGCGTTGATTCTTCGGTCACTGCCGCTCTCTTAAAACGCCGCGGCTTTGAGACCCATGGCGTCTTTATGACCCTGGATGGTGATACAGACAGCCCGAATGCCCGGCGGGCCGCGGAAATCGCCAACTTCCTTGATATCCCTTTTACCATCCTTGACCTGAGCCTTGACTTTAAAAAACAGGTGCTGGATTATTTTCAGCAGACCTATGAGCAGGGCCTTACCCCTAATCCCTGTGCGGTCTGTAACCGAACAATTAAATTTGGCCGCCTGATGGATTATGCCCTGAGGCAGGGGCTGGATTATCTCGCCACCGGCCATTACGCCCGCCTCTGCCGTGATAACGACGGCCCGGTTCGACTCTTAAAGGGGGCGGACACCAATAAGGATCAGTCTTATTTCCTTTGTCGTCTGCGGCAGCCGCAGTTGGCCCACGCCCTTTTCCCCCTCGCTGGCATCAATAAAACTGAGGTCTATGAAATGGCCGCCAAGCTTGGCCTCAAGGGCCGCCACGGCACCGAGAGCCAGGATGTGTGTTTTATGGCCGGTCGTACCTTGAATGAATATTTTGCCACCTGTCTGCCGCCAGCGGCAGCGGGTGATTTTGTCACCCTGAACGGTGAGCGCAAGGGGCGGCACCGGGGGGTCAGACATTATACCATAGGTCAGCGCCGAGGGCTTGGTATTCCCGACGCTACCCCCTATTATGTCGTGACCTTAAACGCCGCTGCCAATGAGGTCGTAATTGGTAAGGATAATGATCTATGGCAGCGGCAGTTGTCGGTCAGCGATATAAATTGGCTTTCTAATCAGACCCCGGAGCTGCCGGCGGAGTTTACCGTCAAGATACGATACCGCCATCAGGGGGCCAAGGCCATGGTCAGAGCGGCGGCCAATGGTCTGTCAATAGAATTTATTGAGACGCAGAGGGCCGTTACCCCTGGTCAGTTTGCGGTTCTGTATCAGGACGACGAGGTAATTGGCAGTGGCCGAATACTAAACGCCGATGAATAAATCAAGTTCCAGAACGGCAGCCATTACCACCCTGGGCTGCAAGGTTAATCAATATGAATCCGCCGCCTTTATCAGCCGTTTCCAAGCCCTGGGGGTTCGGATAGTACCATTTTCCCAGGCCGCGGATATTTACATAATTAACAGCTGCGCGGTAACCGGCAAGGCCGGGGCTCAGTCGCGGCAGATGATTCGCCGAGCTCGGCGCACCAATCCAGAAGCCAGGATTGTCGTCACCGGCTGCTATACCCAGGTGGAGGCCGACAAGGTACGGGAGATTGCCGGTTACAATGCCTGCTTAGTAGGTAATGACCAGAAGCATCTTTTGGTTGATATCGCCCTGAACCAAGATAGACAAACTCCTGAGTCTCTGCCTGATATCGGCCTCCAGCAGCAAATATGCCGCCTGCCGGTGCGCCGCTTTGCCGGTCGCGCCCGGGCCTATCTGAAGGTAGAGGATGGCTGTAATAATTTTTGTACCTATTGCATTGTACCTTATACCAGAGGACGGGTACGCAGTCTGCCGCTGCCCGAGGTTCTCCAGCAGACCGCAGTGTTTGCCGGGGAAGGCTATCGGGAGTTGGTTATCACCGGTATTCATGTCGGTCATTACGGCC
>JAJSAA010000096.1 GCA_024274995.1 Deltaproteobacteria bacterium | reverse complement strand
CGGTCAATCTCGTCAATCTCGGTGGGCATGGAATCAATCTCAATCCGCAGCCTGGAACTGGCCTCGTCAATCAGATCAATGGCCTTGTCAGGCAGAAAACGATCTGAGATATAGCGGTTGGAGAGGGTGGCTGCGGCCACGGTGGCGGCATCGGTAATCCGAATACCATGATGTACCTCATACTTTTCTTTGATACCACGCAGAATGGCAATGGTATCATCTAAGCTCGGCTCCTGCACCAGAACCTGCTGAAAACGACGTTCCAGGGCTGGATCACGCTCAATAGTACGGAATTCGTTTAAGGTGGTAGCCCCGACGCAATGCAACTCCCCTCTGGCCAGGGCGGGTTTAAGCATATTTGAGGCATCCATGGCTCCTTCCGAGGCCCCGGCCCCCACCAGGGTATGAATTTCATCAATAAAAAGAATAATCTCTCCGGCCCGGCTTTCCACCTCCTTTAAAACGGCCTTCAGGCGATCCTCAAATTCACCCCGGTATTTTGCCCCGGCCAGCAAAGCCCCAATGTCTAAGGCCACAACCTGCTTATTGCTTAAACTATCCGGGATATCGCCCATAACAATACGCTGAGCCAGGCCCTCAACAATGGCAGTCTTCCCCACTCCCGGCTCCCCGATGAGGACAGGATTATTCTTGGTACGCCGAGCCAGCACCTGCACCACCCGCCGCACCTCGTCATCGCGGCCGATAACCGGATCCAGCTTACCCTGTTTGGCCAGCAGCGTCAGATTACGGCCATATTTCTCCAGGGCCTGATATTTACCCTCGGGATCAGGGTCAGTAACCCGCTGACTGCCGCGAATAGTGGCCAGAGCCTGCATAAAGGATTTAGAGTTTATGCCAAGTCCCTGCAGGGCCTTGGCCACTGCCGAGCCCTTTTCCTCTAACATAGCCATGAACAGATGCTCCTGGCTGACATATTCGTCCTGCATCTTAGAGGCAAGTTTAAAGGCCTCGTCAATGGTCTTTTTAAGAGCGGCAGACAAATAGACCTGGCCAAAACCGCTACCCGAGATCTTGGGCAAAGTACTCAACAGACGCTGCGATTCAGCGCTTACCGTTTCCGGCGTCACTCCCATCTTCTGCAAAACCGGAACAACTGCCCCCTCCTGCTGCTCCAGAATAGCCTTCAGCAAATGCTCGGCTACAATTTCCTGCTGGCCGTTCTGCTCGGCGATACGCTGGCAATTCTGCAGGGCTTCCTGTGATTTTAAGGTAAACTTATCATTTTGCATTTTGTTTATTCTCCTCATATTTTGTACGTATTGCCGGTTGACAACATTCGGCTGTAAACAAACAAATAAGTGCGGCCGTCTATAATGTCAAGGCGGCAGACAGGAGCAGGAATACAGCTTGAGGTTTATTTTTTAAGTATTATGTGGTAATAACAGCGGCCAGTAACGCACGAAAAATACGACTAATACGACTTTGTCGTCTTATAAAAAAACGGATAAAAATGAGCCAATACAAGCAACAAATAGAACGCTGCCGCACCTTCGGGATTATCAGCCACCCCGATGCCGGCAAGACCACCCTCACCGAGAAGCTCCTTCTTTTCGGCGGAGCCATTCAACTGGCCGGAGCGGTTAAGTCCCGCAAGGCGGCCCGTAAGGCGACCTCCGACTGGATGGCGGTTGAACAGGAACGTGGGATATCGGTTACCACCTCGGTGATGAAATTCGGCTACCGGGGCTTTGAGATAAATCTCTTAGATACTCCGGGCCATCAGGATTTTTCCGAAGATACCTACCGGGTATTGACCGCCGTGGACAGCGCTCTGATGGTTATTGACAGCGCCAAGGGGGTGGAAAACCAGACCGAACGTCTGATGGAGGTCTGCCGCATGCGCAACACCCCCATTATCACCTTTATCAACAAGCTCGACCGGGCCGGGATGGATCCTCTCGAGGTCATGGCGGATATTGAAGATAAACTGCAGATTGAATGCGCCCCCCTCACCTGGCCCATCGGCATGGGCAAAGCATTTAAGGGGGTAGACAGCCTGTACAACCACAAGCTCCATCTCTTCAGTCCCAGTCAGGAAACCAGGAGCAGGCAAGGTATAACCATTGAGGATCTCAACGACCCGCGGTTGGCGGAATTGATTGGTGCCGAGGAGGCGGGAGAATTACGAGATGACATTGAACTTCTCGAGGGAGCGGCCAGCCCCTATAACCGCGATGATTATCTCTCGGCCTCCCAAACTCCGGTATTCTTTGGTAGCGCGGTCAATAATTTCGGGGTTCAGGAGCTATTAGACGCCTTTGTGGAAAATGCCCCGCCTCCCGGCCCCCGGCAGGCGGCAAGCCGGATGGTTTATCCGGATGAAGAGGCCTTCTCGGGCTTTACCTTTAAAATCCAGGCCAATATGAACCCGGCCCACCGCGACCGCATCGCCTTTCTGCGTATTTGCTCCGGCAAATTCAGCCGTGGGATGAAGGTTCTGCATAACCGCCTTGGTAAAGAGATTCCATTAGCCAATGCCACCATATTCATGGCCCAGGGCCGCACTAATATTGAAGAGGCATACCCCGGTGACATTATAGGAATTTACAATCACGGTACCATCAAAATAGGCGATACCTTCTCCGAGAAGGAGCCCCTGCGCTTCACCGGAATTCCCAGTTTCGCCCCCGATCTTTTCCGACGGGTCTTACTGAAAAACCCCTTGCGGCTTAAACAGCTCCATAAAGGCCTGACTCAGTTGGCGGAAGAAGGGGCAGTACAATTTTTTAAGCCCATATTAGGCAGCGGCTTAGTGCTGGGGGCGGTGGGTGAGTTACAATTTGAGGTTACCATGGCCCGTTTGCAGGCGGAATACCAGGTGGAGGCAATTTATGAAACTGTGGATCTGGCCGCCGCCCGCTGGATAAGCGCAGAGCGCCATGAATTAGACCGCTTCAGGGCCGCCAACCAGGCCAGCCTCTATACCGATGCCGAGGGTAATTTGACCTATCTGGCCCAGAGTGAATGGCATCTTAATTATTGTATGGAGCAATGGCCGGAGATAACTTTCGAGAAAACCAGAGAAAAAAATATGTCCTGACCACAAAAAAGCTAATAAAGTTCCATATTGTGTTGATTTTAATTTGTCGCATTTTCATCTTGCACCCTCGCGAAATATAGCAATACAACTACAATCGTAGACAAGCGTTTCGGGGTGTTCATGGAGTGCTTACTTATTTTTGTCGGCAAAAATGGCGTATTTCTGATCCTCCACCAGAATATGGCTCAGCAACCAGTTCTTGACCGTCTTGATAATATGAGAATTAAGCACAATTTCACCATCGGCCATATCCTGCCGAAACTTATTAAGCATAGTATAAAAATTCTTGTGCAGAAGCAGATGGGCGCTTAGATCGGTATAGCCCATCTGCCGCATATAATCCTCTTCAAAGGCAAAATGTTTGCGGCCGTACTCCTCCATTTCATCCAGGGCCTTCTGCCCCAGAGTATCAAGGGCCTCATTGTCTCCCTCCATCATGGTGACATGCGTTTTATTATAAATGGCCAGCCATTTCCGATGCTGACGGTCAATTTCCTCATTACGGACAGAGAATTCATCCTGCCACTCAATTTTACTCATTTATCAGTCCTTACAAGTTAATAATTAATAGCCCGATCAATATCTAAAAGAATCTTGACACTGTCATCGGTCTTGGCCATTCCCAGAATGTAATTAGTGTCAATGGCCGCCCCAAGCCGGGGCGGATCATCAATATCGGCTGATTTAAAACTGATTACCTCGGAGACGGCATCCACCGCCAGCCCCACTTGCTTGGTATCACCGCCAAAGGCAGTAGTCTCGACAATGATGATACAACTTCTGTCAGTATAATCGGCCTCCGGCATCCCGAGCTTGGCCCGCATGTCAATTACCGGAATCACCTTGTCCCGCAGGTTAATCACCCCCTTGGCATAGGGCGGCGCCTGATGAACCTGAACAAACTCCATCATCTTGATAATTTCCCTGATCTTGAAAATATTTATGCCGAATTCCTGTTTATTAAGTATAAAGGTGAGATAGCGGCCTTCCTGCTCCAGCATGGCTTTGGCGCCGGCATCATGCTGTTCGGCCAGCGGCCTTAATATACCTTCCAGAATCTCCGGGGTCAGGTCAAGCGCCGAGGAGGTGCGCGGCATACCGGCACAGGCGGCATCGGCATACTGGGGATCAATAAATTTATCAAGATCAACCAGGCCACCAACCTCCATGGTGTCATGCATATAGTGCTGCATCTTATTCAGATCTTCTTTGGATGGGTAGAGATCAGAGGTTTTAATACCCTGCGGATCGGTGAGGACATTCTTCAATACCGGCATTTTCAAGCCCAGTTTACCGTCCGGATCGAGAAAATTAACGGCGATTTCTGCCGCAGCCTCCGGCCGTTCAGCAATATATTTCCCCGCCTTGACAAGAAGATCAGTAAACTCATAAACCGCCTCCTTATGAGCGGCCGAAAAGTCATCCCGCACCGTTACCACACAGCAGGGATGATTCTGCCAGAGCTGATTAGAAAGAAACTGCTGCTCGGCAATACCAGCGGCAATTGATTTGGTGCCAATGGGCTCTGCCACCATAAAACCGGCGGCATTGGCATTATCCTTCAGAAAAGGCGGCATGTTTATGGGCGCCACAATCTCCAGATTAACATCAACATCGTCACCCTTATGAAGACTG
>JAJSAA010000095.1 GCA_024274995.1 Deltaproteobacteria bacterium | reverse complement strand
TACATCTATTTTGCTTGATAAAAAAGTCAGTATTATCTATATTACACGACAGGTGAACATACGTTCATGCAGAGCGGCATATTAAATAATTTCATCGTGGAAGCAGGAGGGTTTTACATGCAAAAGCCAAAACTTTTAGAGCAATTACGTAACGCTATTCGCTATAAACACTACAGCATTCGCACTGAAGAATGTTATATCTACTGGGCCAGGAAATACATTTTCTTCCACGGTAAACGTCATCCTGCCGAGATGGGTAGTGAGGAGATAAGCCAATTTTTAACCTATCTTGCGGTTAAAAGGAAAGTAGCTGCTTCGACCCAGAATCAGGCTTTTAGTGCTATTTTGTTCTTGTATAAACATATATTAAAAAAAGACCTCAATTTGCTTGAAAACGTTACAAGAGCCAAAAAACCTATAAAACTCCCCGTTGTATTTACCAGAGAGGAGGTAAGATCGATATTGCTCCAACTAAAAGATACTCAATGGCTGATGGCCAATCTACTTTATGGCTCAGGTTTACGCCTGAATGAATGTTTGAAATTGCGAGTGAAAGACGTTGATTTCGGATATAAACAAATTGCGGTCAGAAATGGAAAGGGCAATAAAGATCGAATAACCATGCTGCCGGCGCATATTACAGGAAGGCTTTTGCTTCATCTTGAGAAATGTAAAAAAATACATGAGAATGATTTAGAAGCGGGATACGGTACGGTTTATATGCCATACGCCCTGGAAAGAAAATATAAAAACGCCAACCGAGAGTGGGGGTGGCAATATGTTTTTCCAGCGCCCAAGATATCCACAGACCCAAGAAGCGGTATTAAACGACGTCACCACATGGGGGAGCATTTTCTCCAACGCGCCATCAAGAATGCAATCCGTATAGCTGGTATCAACAAGCCGGGAAGCTGCCATTCCCTGCGCCATAGCTTTGCTACTCATCTTTTAGAATCTGGTTATGACATCCGTACTGTTCAGGAATTGTTAGGCCACAAGGATCTAAGTACAACCATGATTTATACCCATGTTTTAAATAAAGGAGGCAAAGGAGTTATGAGTCCTGCTGATTCCCTTTTTACTGCTGAGGTGACTTGTTAATATGTATGAGGAATTAACCGAACGTCAAAGAAGCATAATGCTGTATATCCGTGCGCATCAGGCACAATATGGAATTTCACCCACAGTCCGTGAAATTTGCTCTCATCTTGGGCTTAAAGGGCCGTCAGGTATACATCGGATACTCCACAAGTTAATTGACCAAGGAATGCTTATAGCCGAAAAGGGTAAAAAACGTTCCTGGCTCCTGGCCTCCGGCCCGCCAAGAGAGTCAATTCCAGTTCTCGGCGCTATTGCAGCAGGAGAACCAATTGCAGCAATAACTAATTACGAAGAGAATCTGCCCATTGATTCAAGGCTGTTTGGTTGTGATAACGGCTTTGCCCTTGTCATAAAAGGCGACTCCATGATAGAGGCCCATATTGTCGAGGGAGATCTTGCCATAATACAACCTCAAGCGACCGTACAAAATGGGCAGATAGCTGCCGTTATGATAGAAGGGCTGTTGCCGGAGGCCACTTTGAAAATCTTCCGGAAGAAAAATAACAGGATTGAATTGCAGGCGGCAAATTCAACCTATAAACCATTAATTTTTGCAGGGAAGGCTAAGGAACAGGTGCGGGTAATCGGCAAACTGGTGGGGATAGTTCGCAGACCTTAAAAACATAAAATTTTCGGGCTGACTGCCCATGAGCTAATGATTAAAAGCGGCAGAGGTAGAGGCCGAGATAAAAAACTGATTGGCACTATGGGCGGAGTTGCCCTGTAGGATTGGCAGAACCTGCGCCGGTACGGCGTTGGCCTGGGTCAGGGCGAAGGAGCTGGCCTGCATCAGAATCCTCATCTTTGAGAAGATCATTGCCTCGGCACCAAAGTCAAGATCCAGGAGCTTTGACCTGGCTTCTAAAAGATTCGTTCTTACCCCACCCTGTACTATGGCCGCTGATTCAAATTGATTACGGGTCGAACTCGCCTCGGAGCGGCCCTGATTCAACTCGGCCAGGGCGGCATCGACTATGGCAATGGCAGTCTCAGCCCCGCCGCTGCTCAGAACGTTTATGTCGTTTAACCGATAGGTTGTGGAGGAGGCCAACTGCATCCCGGCCTCACTATTGGAATTAGCGGCCAAAATTGAACCGCCGGCAAGCACGGAAGCGGCAGGCACGGTCATGGCATTAGTGATGGAGTTTGTACCAACGGTCTGCAAATCCTGTCCGGTGGTCTGGCCGGAGGCGATAAGACCGCTGGTGGTTAATATAACATTGGTGAGATAGGCACCGCTCTTGATAATACTGTTGGAGGCCAGAGCTGAGCCAGCGGCAAGATAAAGGGCGGCGGTTGTCGTATGATCGCCGC
>JAJSAA010000094.1 GCA_024274995.1 Deltaproteobacteria bacterium | reverse complement strand
CTGATATTTTAGTCGAAATAGTGCAACTATTCAGCTTTAATTTTAAGGGAGGAGAAATCCTTGGCACAGTTTAATAAAGAAAAAGACGATCAGCTCATAGAAAAAATTGTTTATATCAACCGGGTAGCTAAGGTTGTGAAGGGCGGTCGTCGTTTTAGTTTCAGCGCCATAGTCGTGGTTGGTGATGGACAGGGTAATGTCGGCTACGGTCTTGGTAAGGCCAATCTGGTTCCTGAGGCTATTCGCAAGGGCGTTGAAAGAGCTAAAAAAGATATGGGCAGGGTTGCTGTTTACGAAACAACCATACCTCATGAAATTAAAGGCAAGTATGGTGCTGGCCGAGTTTTGCTGAAACCAGCATCCCCTGGTACTGGTGTTATTGCCGGTGGGGCGGTAAGAGCGGTACTGGAAGCCGCCGGAGTTCATAATATCCTGACTAAGTGTCTTGGTTCCCATAATCCTCATAACCTGGTTAAGGCTACTCTTCAAGGTCTGCGGAGTCTGCGGACACCCGAGCAGATTGCTGCGATACGGGGTAAGGATGCCAGCGATATTATCAGCAAGTAAGATTGCGGCATACATAAAATTGGGCATCCGTTAAGCAGCAAGGCATTATGTGATGTTTTTTGATACATCTGAATAATTACAGCTGCGAGTGGAGGGTAATTTGCACCCCTCGCTGAATAGTTACTTTTTTTATTCCTTTCCGGTTTATTCGGGGTGGGTTATACAAGGAAGACAGTATGGACAATCAGGTTAAGGTTACTTTAAAAAAGAGTTGTATTGGCAGTCCGCGTAAGATCAGGGCAACCCTTATTGGGCTTGGGCTGACTAAAACCAATAAAACTGTGATTCGCAAAAATACGCCTGAAATACAGGGGATGATCCGTAAGGTTCAGCATCTTGTCAAGGTGGAGGATTAAAATATGTTAACGCTTAGTAATTTATCACCCCGGCCAGGTTCAACTAAACAAAGAAAGAGGTTGGGGCGTGGTCAGGGAAGCGGGCATGGGAAAACCGCCGCGCGGGGCGAAAATGGATATAAATCACGTTCCGGCAGTAGTATCAGGCCCGGTTTTGAAGGTGGCCAGATGCCGTTACACCGCCGTCTTCCCAAACGTGGATTTACCAATATTTTTAAGAGCCAATTCGCCGTAGTTAATGTTGAAGGTCTTGAAAAATTTGATGATGGGGCCGTTGTTGATCGCCAGGCGCTGTTGGATAAAGGTCTCGTCGGCCGTAAATACGCTCAGGTTAAGTTGCTTGGTAATGGCGATATCAGTAAGAAATTGACGATCAAGGTTGATCGAATCAGCGCTACAGCCCGCCGGAAGATAGAAGCTGCTGGCGGCAAGGTTGAGGAATAGGACATGCCAGGAGGCCTGCAGGGTGCGGCAAGAATTCCAGAGCTGAAAAGACGCATCATCTTTACCTTGTTGATGTTGGCTGTTTACCGGATGGGGGTACAGATACCTACTCCCGGCATAAACGGTCAAGCGCTTGGTGAGTTTTTTGCCAAGAATGCTGGAACTATATTTGGCATGTTCAATATGTTTTCCGGCGGGGCTTTGAAGAATTTTTCGATCTTTGCCCTGGGGATTATGCCCTATATCAGCGCCTCAATTATTTTCCAGCTCCTCGCTGTTGTCGTGCCTTCTATTGAGGCTTTGCAGAAAGAGGGGGAGGCCGGTACCCGTAAAATCACGCAATACACTCGTTATGCGACTGTGGTCTTGAGTCTGATTCAGGCAACTTTTATAAGTATAGGTCTGGAAAGTATGGCTGCTCCCAGTGGAAATGCCATGATTGTTATTACTCCCGGCTGGTCGTTTCGGATAATGACCGTAATTACTCTTACCGCTGGTACCTGTTTTATCATGTGGCTTGGTGAGCAGATGACAGAACGGGGGATTGGCAATGGTATCTCACTCATTATCTTTGCTGGTATT
>JAJSAA010000093.1 GCA_024274995.1 Deltaproteobacteria bacterium | reverse complement strand
GATCTGGCCAAGAGTATTTTGCCCCCGGATCATGAGGCGGTTCCCTATTTGCGGGAGGTGCTGAAGGCCTCCCGCCGGGCGCGGGATCTGGTGGCTCAGATTCTGGCCTTCAGCCGTCAGGGTGAAACTTGCCCCCAGGCCATATTCCTTACCCCCATTGTCAAGGAGTATAAAACTCCTGCGTGCCACCCTGCCGGCTAATATTAAACTGGAAGACAGTATTGCCCCGGATTGCGGCAAGGTATTGGCGGATCCCGGTCAGTTCCATCAGGTCTTGATGAATATCTGCACCAACGCCTTTCAGGCCATGGAGAGTAGCGGCGGTATCTTGAGAATTTCTCAGAAGGTGGTCGATATTAAGCCCGTCGAGCTTGAGGAAATGAATGCCTTGAGCCCAGGAACCTATGTCTGCCTGCAGGTTTCTGATACCGGTACCGGCATGAATCCTTTGACTGTGGAGAGAATTTTTGAGCCCTATTTTACCACCAAGGGCCAGGGCAGCGGTTTAGGGCTGTCGGTAGCCTATGGCATTATCAAACATTTCGGCGGTGATATCAAGGTGGAAAGTGAGCAGGATGTTGGTTCCACTTTCAGGATTTATCTGCCGGAGATACTTGATGATCCTGAGATTATAGGCAACGAACTTTTGCCGAAGGGGAATGAGCATCTGATAATTGTCGATGATGAGGCAACTATTATCAATCTGGCCCAGCGGATATTAGAGAAGCTGGGTTATAAGGTTACCGCCTTTACTGATAGCCAGCGGGCTCTGGAGGCGGTTTTGGCGCATCCCGCTGAATTTGATCTTTTGCTCAGTGATTATATGATGCCGGGGCTCTCCGGTCTGGCGTTGGCCCGGCAGATCACGGAGGCGGGGATTCGGCTGCCGGTGATTATTTTTTCCGGCTATAGTCTGCCCAGGGAGGCTATGCAGGGCACCGAAAAGTTAGGGGTCAAGGACATTTTAAAGAAGCCCTTTGATCTTAGGGTGTTATCCGCCGCCATAAGAAACGCCCTCAGTATGTAACTATTCCGCAGTACCCCGAGATATGGTAACAGTTGAATAGTTACCTTCGCGCCTCATAGAGGGCGGATTTTATTATGGGTCTGGCGGCCCTGCGGAAGTGTTCTTCTAATTGCGGGTCACCAATCTCCATGCATAAAAGATCAATGAGTTCCTGGAGACGATCGGCCGCTGCCGGCCCGGCTGACTGCCAGTCGGCAACGCCCGGCTGGAAAATTTCATGGGCCAGGGGGCCGATGATCTCTGTCATAGCGCTTTCCAGGACTTTGAGCCTGTGAGCCAGAGGGGCCGAGCCGGGCCAGCGGCTGGTCTTGCGGGCCTGGGCCTTGCCCCGCAGGGCCGCCTGGAGCTCGGCGTTTAAGAGTTTAAGGTTAGCGTTAATGAGAACGAGATTGAGGCTTGGCTTTGTGGCGACGATCAGGGTCGCCTCCGGGCTGAGCGGTCTGATTATAAGGAGAGAGCCGCTCAGTCTTATCTCCATATTCAAAATACCGTCCTTGGTTTCCGGGATCATCTGGTGAATAAAGCTGCCGATTCGATGCCAGCTCTCGGTGTTGAGCGGCCCGCTTTTATGTTTGATGATCTTGTCCGGCAGCAAAATAAGGGCCGTCTGTACCGCTGGCAGGCGATTTATTCGGGCTATAATGGGAGACAGCAGTTTGTTAACCGCCAGGTCTTGATTATTATTGCCCCTCTGCGGGGCGGCCTCCGGCCTTTCATCGCGGCGCCTGACTCCTTCAATAAGCATAAAACCAAGGGGGAGGTCAATATTTCTAATCGTCAGTGGGCACCCGGCCTCAATATCGATTATGACCTGTTGCCAGCTGATAATCCGCAGGGCAGTCTCCGCTCCGCACTCATTCCCGCTCTGAGCATCCCATAA
Source organism: Deltaproteobacteria bacterium (assembly GCA_024274995.1). Lineage (GTDB taxonomy): Bacteria > Desulfobacterota > Desulfobulbia > Desulfobulbales > VMSU01 > JAADIV01. The sequence continues at coordinate 28,261 of JAJSAA010000093.1, read as the reverse complement.
CTCACCGTTGACGAAATATAAGCTTCCCCGCTGGTTGCCGGAGGTCACCCGCAGGGTGCAGGTCTTATGATCCAGTTCAATTAATTGCAGGAAGGAGGTCAGGGGGATCCCGCTTATATGGCCTTGGTAACTCTTGTCCATGTCCTTTATTGGTTTTGGAGAACTCTGCGCTTTGCAAGGTTAATCGTGGAAAACAAAAAAAGTTCGCAAGTCTTTCAGGACTTTAGATTACGGGCCACAAAACCCCGGAGCGCGGTCCTGATGGGAGGGGGGATGTTGATAAACTGGCAGCCCAGGGCCATGAGCCCCAGGGCCTCATAATTGAGCAGCCAACGCACCTCTATTTCAATGCCGAAATCAAAATGGATACCGACTATGCCCCGTAACTCGACCATAATACAACGTTCTCCCTGGTCAATAAAGCTCTCATTTTGAACCAGGGACAGGCCGATGCCTGATTCACTGATGTCGAGGACGGTGGCGGTGACTGTTTCCTGTTCCGGAACCTCGATCAGGGCTCTGGCCTGGTCGGCGGCCGAGAATAATAATCTGGCATGCTTTCTCTGTTCTATTTTGTTCATAGTTGGTTCGCTGGTTCTGTTCAGGCCTGGGTGAACCACCCTTAACCCTATTTAAGGCATGATCCTCTGGCGTGTTTGAAATTGGTGTCTCCGGCTATGGTCTTACGAATGGCATCCTGCATAAGGGTGCGCATGTCATTGCGCATGGCAGACTCCTTGATCTCCGTTAGAGGCCGGTTTTGGGAAATAAGTTGTTTGATTTCGTCATTCGAGGTCAATAACTCGTGGATGGCGAGGCGGCCCTTATAGCCTGATTGTTTGCAGGCCGGGCAGCCCTGGGGCGAAAACATGGTGACAGTATTCAAATCATCGATGTTCAGGGGGGCGGTGGGGTGTGAGCCATAGGCCTCCATGACGGCCTGAAGGCGCTGCTCATCCGGCTTGTAGGCCTGTTTGCATTTCGGGCAGAGTCGTTTTACTAAACGCTGGGCCAGGACGCCTAACAGGGCATCGGCGAAGGTAAAGGGGTCTATGCCAATGCCGGTGAGCCGGGTAATGGTCTCCGGGGCGGAATTGGTATGCATGGTGGTAAAGACGAGATGGCCGGTGAGAGAGGCCTCGATAACCGTGGTAGCCGTCTCTTTATCCCTGGTCTCGCCCACCATTATGACATCGGGATCGGCCCGCAGGAAGGCCCTTAATATGCGGGCGAAAGTCAGATCTATTTTGGTTTGCACCTGTACCTGGCGCAGGCCGTCCTGGACGATTTCCACCGGATCTTCAGCGGTCCAGATCTTTTTCTCGGGCCGGTTTATATAACGCAGGGCGGCGTGGAGAGTGGTGGTTTTACCGGAGCCGGTGGGCCCAACTACGGCGATGAGGCCGTAGGGCATCTCAATGAGGTTTTTAAAATTCTGCAGGTTGGGCTCTAAAATTCCGGCTTGATCCAGCGGCATGGCGTTACTGCTGGCCAGGATTCTTAAAACGACATCCTCATTGTCGCCAGTGGTGGGCAGGGTGGCGACCCGCAGCTCAATCTTGCGACCGTTGCGGGTTCTGAATTTTATTTTGCCATCTTGGGGCAGCCTGCGTTCAGATATATCAAGCTTGGCCATAATCTTGAGCCTGGAGACCAGCGAGCGTTTGTAGTTAAAGGGGATGTTGCGGTAGTGACGGCATTCACCGTCAATACGGTAGCGAATCTGGATACCCTTGGTTCCCAGCTGGGATTCGACATGAATATCAGAGGCCTCGGCGAGAATTCCGTCCTCAATGACCTTATTGACCATCTGCACTACCACGCCATCGGCCTGAGCGGCCTCGTCCGGCTCTGGTTCTTCATCCTCATAGTCAAGATCAATCTGCTCAAAAACTCCGTCTCCCTCCTCTGGGCTGGGATCAGTAAAGGAGTATTTGCCAAAATAGTAGTCAATGAATTTGTTAATATCCTCCTTAAGGGCCACGCTGTATTCAATATGGCCAATCTGCAGGGCATTGTTGATATTATCATTTTTGACCAGATCGTGGGGGTTGTCCACCGCCACCTTGAGGTGTCCGGCCTCTTCAAAAAATGGGATGAAACAATTGGCGCGGAAGAATTGTTCCTTGATAGCCTTGATACAGGACGGGGCAGCCCCGGCCGCCTGTTCGTCAAACTCCAGAAAGGGGCATTGATAGAAATCACTTAAGGACTGACCGATATCCTCCTTGCTGAGGTTAAAGTCATTCAAGAGGATATCTTCAATTAATTTGTTCTTTGAGCGGGCCAGTTCCTTGGCCCGCTCAAGATCGGCCATGTTCAGCAGCCTATTTTTCAGCAGGCCGTAGAAACGGCCGGCCTTTTCGCTACTTTCGGTCAGGGCCGCCAGGCGCTGCCCGGCATTGCTAAAGGTGGGGGAGAGGCCGATGATTTGCTGCAGGGTGTTGATGGCCTCTTGGATGGCGCCGTTATTTTCATAAATCATGGATAGGCGATCCATAATCTCAAGACGTTGATCCCGGTCGGCGCTTTTATCCTTCAGGGCCTCTTCAAAATTACTTTGAGCCCCGAAGGGGTCGTCCTGCCGCAGACAACATTCGCCTATGGCGCATCGAATGGTGGCGGGCTGATAGCCGGTGGCGGCCAGGCTCTCTAATTCGATCATGGCCTCGGCATGAAAGCCGGCGGTGATTAATCCCTCGCAGGTGAGCCATTGCTCTTCTGGATCCGGGCCGGTGTTTTGGGCGGTATGTGAGTTGTTTTTGTCCATGGCGGCGGTGAGTTCCTGAACGTTCTCCCTGACTGACTCACTGGGCTCTGCCGCCATGATTGCCTGGCAAATAAGCCTGGCCTCCTGTTCCAACCCCTGGCTCCAGTAAAGCTGGGCCTCGGTAATTTTTTTTCTTATGTCTTCGACAATCATAGTTACCTATGGGTTAATGATTACTCTTTCCGCCCACCGATAATACCGGCAGTCTCTCTTCATGCCGCCATAAAAAGCCCTTAAACATGAAATGCTCATCGGTGCCTGCTTCCTGCCAGCGCCAGTTGTCATCTATGCTTATTTCTGTACCCGGTTCGTCAATAACGGCCCCGCCGCCCTGCTGGTTTTTATAGAGAATAATCAAGCTACCGCTCTTCCGGTTTACCTGGTCAGGGGCGTTTGTTAACGGGGCAAGCCAGGGCAGCTCTAAGCGGCGGAGGGCGGCCTCCGGCATTTGAGCCAGCTCACCCTTAAAAAGGGGCTGTAATTTCGACCAGGGCCGAGGCCTTAGTTTTTTCACGGCCAGGGGCTGGTCTGATGGTAATTTGGCGGGGCGGCCCTGGGCTTCAATGGTTAGTTCATCGGGCGGGATGAGGACGGTAATCCCCTGCCAGCGAGCTTTAAAGAGAACTGGCCATGGGGAAGCAACCGCCGGGGCGGGTTGTTTCTCAGTCATTGTTGTTCCTGCCTCCTGCAGTCTGGCGGTCAGCTGTTTTTTCTGAGTTTCAAGATATAGGCGGATACGGCGCTGGGCGGCGTGTAATTTGTCATAGCCCTTGGTTTTGCCGAAAAGATTTTCCAGGGGTAATATCTGCTTTATACATTTGCCAAGGGCCTCAATATGATCCCGCACCGCGGCTGCGAGAGCCGGGGATGCAGGGCTGTTCTGCTCCTGATGAAAGCCGTGGCGCAGCCCCATAGCCAGTAACTTCTGTTGACTGTCTAACTGGCGGCCGATTTCCTGTTCTGCCCGATAGAGTTTTACCGACTTTTTGCGGCGGGCTAATTCCGCCACCGGCCTGAGTTTGTTCAGACATTGTTTGATTGTCTCAATATTAGAGCTTAGAGCGCTGCTTAGAATCTCTGGAATCTGGCCCGGCTGGATGGGGCCGTAACTGGTACTCAAGGCCGTACTCAGGCGGTCTTTTTCCTCCTCTAATGTTTCTCTGACCTGCCGATGAATGGTTAGATACTCCGCATAGCGTGGGCTCTGGCCGAATAATTTTTCCAGGGGCAGGAGGCGATTGATGCATTGAGCCAGGATACTAAGGTGGAGATTGACAATATTGCTGATCTCCTGGGGGATGCCATCGGGCAGGTCGGCACTGATGATTTCCGGGCCGAAGGTGTCATTATCCGGGGCTGGCCGGCTGTCTTGCCCGGCGTTATCGCTGCCATTAGTGGAGATTTCTCCATTAATGGCCTGCAGCTCTTTTATGAGCCCGGCGGCTTTTGCTTTAATCTCTGGGGCCTTTTCAGGGCTGGTAAAATCTTTAAAGAGCATGATGGCCCTGCGTAATGAACCGGAGGCCCTGGGCGGTACCTGAGTTGGTTTCTCCGCTATCGCACTCATGAGGTGGCGGGTAAGGTCGATGACCTGCCGCAACTCTTCATCGCTGTTATTTAATAATTGGCGTAAATCATCTAACAAGGCCTGAAAATCATCGGCTCCAGCTCTGGAAACCTCCCAGTCGAGGGCGAGAAAGGTCTGGTCAAGGCGGTTAAGCAGGAGGTTGAGCTGGTCGTTGCCGCTGGGCTTGTCTCCTGCTGTTTTTCCCCCGCTTTCGGGCGCCGGTGGGCTGGTTTCCCCGGCTGGGGCGGCCGGCGGTCGGGGCGGGCTGTCTGGCGGCGGGGAATTATCCGCTTGCTGCTCTTCAGGTGCCGGATGGGGTGCCGCGCCCTCGGGGCCTGCAAGCTCTTTCACTTCATTGGTTAAGGGGTCAATCTCGATGGCTCTTCTCGCGGTGAATAATTCGTCTATGGTATCATCAATTTGATCGGCAAAATTAGCCTGGCCTTTTTCTGACATGACATTACCCTTTATTTAACGTAACTATTAAGCAAATAAGCCGGGCGGATCCCCCGGCCAGTTAAATGGTGTTTCAGCCCAATAAATATCTTGTTACTTTTGTGTATCGTGCTGGTGAACTATTACCTGAAATTACTGTTTAACTTACTAATTGTGGTGTTTTTAATCTAACAGACGGTTTTTCTTCGCAACCTGATGGATGGTTAGTTTGCTGATGGCCCGCAGGCTCTCAAAGACCCCTTCGCCAAGGGTGGCGGTTGCGGTGAACTCCGGGGCCTGGAACTCGGAATTAAGGTCACTGGATAACTCGCTGACGCTCAAGGTCGGGATTTCGCTCTCGGTGAGATCGCGTTTGTTGTATTGTAAGACAAAGGGAATCTCGGTGAGCTTTACCCCTAATTCGGCCAGATTATTACTGAGACCAGCGAGGCTGTCTTTATTGCGCTGGCGGCGCACCTTTAGAGGGTCGGCGACAAAAACTATACCGTCAACTCCCTTTAATACCAGTTTGCGGGTGGCTTCATACATGATCTGGCCCGGCACGGTGTAGAGTTGGATACGGATATCAAAATTCTGCACCGAACCAAGGTGAAGGGGCAGGAGATCGAAAAACAGGGTGCGATCACCCTTGGTATCAATGGTCACCATCTTGCCCCTGGCCTTTGGGGTCATGGCATGGTGGATATAGATGAGATTGGTGGTTTTGCCGCAGCGTCCAGGGCCGTAATATACTATTTTACAGTGTATTTCGCGTTTGCCGAGATCAATTAATGCCATTATCAGAGCCTTTTATTAACTATGCAGTCAGGGCAGACAAGCTGCCTTAAACAGTTACGCTTTTTAAGATACTTTTTACCGGGGTAAGCAATTCATCTGCGCGGCACCTGATGAGGCCCAGAGAGACCTCGTCACTAAATATTGACAGCATGATTAACTCTTCATCGAGGCGGAGGAAGTACATGCTGGAATTTTTACCCTTATGAAAAAGCAGGGTGAAGTCCTCTTCACCGATGAGCCTGGCGATCTGGGCTGTGGCCCCGAAATTGGCCGCTGTGAGGGCGGCTAAGGCGGTGGGATCGGTAATTGCCGGGTCGTGGCCGCATTCCGTTATTATATTGCCCGCTTCATCAATGATCATAACTTTTTTCACCCCGGCTCTGATGAGCTTGTCATCTATCAGTTCATGAACTGCATTTACCTTTTCCGGGGTGAGAATAAAAGAGGCCATGGGTTTATCTCAAATAGTACTGGGATTAATATCGGAGCAACAGTATTTACTCTAATAGAAATATTAGCTTAAAAGTCTGGCTGGTATCAAGAACTATTTGCTGGCAATTAGCGTTATTAGTAAAAAAGTCTTTTTAAAGACCGGATGCCATGATAGGATAAATATGCCCGCTGCCCTTTGGCGGCCTGTTATAGTTCATCGTTGATAAACGATAACAGGCCGGTAATAAAAAATGCCAGGTGTCAAAATGAATGAAAAAACCCTGTTGAAAAAGATTCAGAATCAGGTTCAGGCCAAGCTTACCCCTATGCTGAATCGTTATCATACCGACTCCTCTGATATGGAGGCCATGCTGAAATGGAAGCCGTTGGTCTTGATTCTCGGTAATTATTCCTCCGGTAAATCAACCCTGATTAATGAATTGTTAGGTCGGGAGGTACAGAGGACGGGGCAGGCTCCCACCGATGACTCTTTTACCCTGATTACCGCCCCCGAGCCTAATGCGGATGAGGCCGATGTGCCGGGCGCTGATCTGGTAAATGACGAGCGGCTGCCCTTTACCGGGTTCAAAACCTTTGGTGAGCAGTTTATCGCCCATTTTCGGATGAAGACGGTTGAGGCGGCGGAATTTAAGAATCTGGCCTTGATTGACAGCCCCGGCATGCTGGATTCGGTGTCGGAGAAGGATCGTGGTTATGACTATTCTTCGGTGGTGAAGGAATTTGCCCGTCTCGCTGATTTGATAATCCTGATGTTTGACCCCCATAAGGCCGGTACGATTCAGGAGACTTATGAAACCATCCGTAATACCCTGCCCGAGGCCGCGGGTGAGGATCGAATCGTCTTTGTTATGAGCCGGATTGACGAATGCGATAATCTGGCTGATCTGGTGCGCTCTTACGGCACTCTGTGCTGGAATCTTTCGCAGATGACGGGCCGCAAGGATATTCCCCGTATCTATCTGACTTATGCGCCGGATATGGCTATGGCCCAGGAGGAGCTTATGGTATGGGCCTCGGAGAGGCAGCACCTGAAGGAGTTGATTCTAAAGGCCCCGGGGCTGCGCATAAGCCACGTCCTGCAGAATGTTGATAAGCAGACCCAGGAATTGCATATGGTGGCCGAGGCCATGTGGAGTTTTGCCCAGGGCGGTAAAAAAATATTCTGGCGGATGGTGAAAAATGCCCTGCTGGCCGGGGGCTTCTGCTTTTTGTTCCTTGATCTAATCAGCCGGGGATTATACGGATTTCCCGCCCATCCCTTTTTGACTTCTCTGCTGTCCACCGGCGTGGTTCGGCCGGAACAGCTGATTATGCCGCTGGCCAGCTTTGGCCTCGTAACGGCTTTAGTCTTGTTGTGGGGGCTGAAGTTTAGCCTGCCGGGTTATTATAAACGCTGCCGGGCCAAACCTGAAGAACTTGTCGCATTAGACACGGCTTACCGGCGGAATGTGTGGGAACGGGTGCGGGACAATATAACCGCCCTGTTGGCGAAGGTAAAAACAGGCGATTTGTTTGTCAATCACGCCGCTAACATAAACAAGGTAGAAAAATTTTCTCAGCGTTACATTCAGAAATATTATGAAGAGATAAGGTAGGGGAGGGCACGAGGTCTGAGGCCCCGTGCCCCTGGAGCTTTAGGCCAGCTGCTTCATGATGGCATCGCTTACTTCCTGGATTGACGAGGTACCGTCAACCGAGATAACTTTGTAATCTCCATGGTTCTTGAAAAAGTTTACTGCGGCCATGGTGCCGGTTTCATCATCGTAATAGATGTCGTGGCGTTTATCAATGGCAGCATCGTCCTGATCGTCGGGGCGGGTGCTCAAATCGCCGCCGCAGACCCGGCAGACGATCTTGCCGTCTTTTTCCACCGGTTTAATGGCATCAAAGGCAATGTGGTTTGGATGGTTATTGTCGTTAGCGCACAGGCGGCGGCCGGTGATGCGTATCTTGGCTATGTCGCGGGCGAGGAGGATCTCAATAACATAATCGAGATTTATATTTGCCTCTTTGAGAGCGGAGGCCAGGGTCTCGGCCTGTACCTTGTTGCGCGGGAAGCCGTCCAGAATCCAGCCGTCGGTGCAATCGCTCTCTTTTAAGCGGCTGAGGATCATGGGGATAGTAATATCGTCTGGAACTAGATCTCCTTTGTCAATATAGGATTTAGCCTGTTTGCCAAGCTCGGTACCCCCGCCGATATTTTTCCTGAAAATTGCCCCGGATTCAATATGAGGGCAATTTAATTTTTTCTGGATAATGGCCCCCTGGGTGCCTTTGCCGCTACCATTGGGCCCGAAAATTAAGATGTTCATGCTTATTTCCTCCTGGTTAAATGTAGGTGTTCAGGCTGGTCTGGTAAAATAACCAGCCAAATTAATATAACAGCCATGCTGCTGGCCGGGCATAACGAAAGTTGAAAGTCGAGCGCAAGGCACAGGCCTTTACATACTTTCAGGTAAATCGTCGAAAACTATAAACCAAACTTTTGATATTGCCAACGAAATATCGGCATTGTACAACTTAGACATGGAGGAGCTGTCCTTGGAGGGGTGACTGCTGACGGGGGAAAATCTACGGGTGCTGGTTCTCTGGGGTGCAATACAAGGAAGTGATAAGTTCGCCAGACTTGTATCATGTTGATTTGATGGGGCAAATTGAATATTGAATGTCGAAGTAAGCGGTAGACTCCGCGGTCGAACAAGGAATTTTGAATAATGAAGGGAAAGAAAGTTTTCTAATTTGTCACTTTTTTATGCCCCCGCTCTCCGACATGGTTGCATATCCGCATGAATTCATTGAGTAGCTCGAGGCGGGCGGCAAGATCCAGCTTAAAATAAAACGGGCTGAGCATTAATACCTTCAGGGCTTCGCGGCAGGTCATGATCTTGTGTTCCCTATGTTTTTTATTGTTATGGAACATCTACTAAGGGCATGTTGTTTCTTACTGCCCTTGATTTACTTATCGGAAGTTGGGCGCTAAAAATTAAAATAAGAAAAAATAAGAATTTTATTATGACTAAAATTACCCAGGGGGTAATAGCCTTTTTCCTGATTCTGCTCTTCGGTACATTGGGCTATATGACCATTGCCGGGGCAAACTTTATGGATTCCCTCTATATGACGGTGATTACCATTACCACCGTGGGATTTCATGAGGTCATGCCCTTGGGGACGGGCGGCAGAATATTTACCATGATTCTGATTCTGGTCGGGGTGGGCTTTGTATTTTATGTTTTCGGTAAATTTACCGAGACGATTGTTGAAGGTGGATTACATAAGGCATTGGGGAAAATTAATATGGATAAGAGGCTGGCAAAGGTCAGGGATCATTATGTTATCTGTGGTTATGGCCGTATCGGCAAAATTATCTGCCAGAGTTTCTGTGAGGCGGGCCAGGGTTTTGTGATTATTGAAAATGATCCGGAAGAAATTGCCAATATAATCAAAAAACGCTATCTCGTGGTGGAGGGTGAGGCCTCTGATGATGAGACCCTGCTGAAAGCCGGAATCCGTCAGGCCAAGGGGCTGGTGTCCGTGGTCTCTTCAGATGCCGATAACGTCTATATAACCCTGTCCGCCAAGGAGATGAATCCTGATCTTATGGTCTTGAGCCGGGCCAGCGGCCGAAAGGGGGCGGAGACCAAACTCCTCCGGGCTGGAGCCGACAAGGTAATATCGCCCTATGATATTGGCGGTCGCCATATGGCCAATATGATTTTACGCCCCATGGTTGATGCCTTTATTGACCTGACGGTGCATGCCGATAATCTTGGCCTGCTTCTCGAGGAGATCAAGATTCCGGCGTCCGCCCCCTTTATTAATCAGACTCTGGCCGATTCCGGGCTGCGCAGGGATTATGATATAATTGTCGTAGCGATAAAACGCCATAAAGATGGGAAAATGTTGTTTAATCCCCAGCACTTATCAGTTATTGAGGACGAAGATATCATTATTGTTCTTGGAGAGGTGGATAATATAAGGCGTCTCGAGAAAGATATGTGATTCAAGGACGTTTTTCATAGTCACGGGAATTAAGAGGGATTTATTTAGATGGACTTAAAACAATTGATAAAAAAAGGGGCGGAGGTGGGGGATAATCTCCTTCTTAAGGTCTCCCGGAATGGTCTGGAGGCGGTTATTGTCTCCAAAGACCCCAAGGTTCCCATAAATGTCGGAACCTTGGATTGGAATGCCTTGTGCGATGAAATTAAGGAGGAAGGGGTGGTGTTTGGTCTCCTGAGCCAGCCGCAGGTCAAGGCGGCCGGGGGCTATTTGGTGGCCATGGGGCGGGAGGCGGTGCCGGGGGTTAACGCCAGGGTGAAGTACTATGTGAAACCAACGGTGGTGCGGGCTCCCAAGGTGGCTCAAAACAATAATACAGTTGATTACCGGGAATTAGGGGCCATTGTCAATGTACCAAAGGATAGGTTGCTGCTGGAAAAGATGCCTCCGACTAAGGGTACCGCTGGGAAGACGGTTTGCGGTGAGGAAATTAATACTAAACCGGGTAAGGATATTACCATTAAGGTGGGCTCCGGTGTGCGGCTCAGTTCGGACGGCAGGCAGGCCTTTGCGGAGGTTGAGGGTAAATATATGCTGGCCGACGGCAAGGCCTCGGTGATGACTGAACATACGGTGCAGGGTGATATTGATTTGAGCCAGGGGAATATAGCCTTTGTCGGCCAGCGCTTGAATATTAACGGAGCGGTGCAGCCGGGGTTTAAAATAAAATGCAAGGGCGATATATTCATTGCCAAAGGGGTACAAAATTCCGCCGTTATTACCGCCGGTGGTTCTCTGGAGATTAAGGGCGGTGTGGTGGGTGAGGCGGTGGTTATTAAGAGCTGGGGGGATGTCTGCATTGATTTTGTTGAAGGAGTAAACACCATCGAGATCAAGGGCATTCTGACCGTTACCGACGCTATTATTCAGGGCCGGGCCAGGGTGGGCGGTGATTTACGGGTTCTGGGCGGCAAGGGCATTCTGATTGGCGGCCATTACACGGTGGGTGGTTCAGTGTATGTCCGGGAGCTGGGTTCCGATGGTGAGGTTGTGACGGAAATTAATGTGGGGATCAATCCCTGTCTGGCCGAAAAAATGGAAAATTTGGAGCGGGATAAGGAAATATGGCCTGAAAAAATGACGGAGATATTAAAGGCCACTAGTGCCTTAAAAGAAATGCAGCGGGACGAGAAGGGAAATTTAATCCCGGAAAAGGTTGAACTTCTGCGGCAGTATAACGCCATGCTTCCCGAGGCCATGGAAAAGGTGAACCAGATTACCGAACGTGAGAATGAACTGGCATTGGAGATGGATAAGGCCGCCAATGAGGCGGTGTATGTCTATGGCATTCTTTATCCCGGTACCAAGGTTACTATCGCCGGAGTAACCAGGATAATAAACACCACGGAGGAGGGCACTGTGGTGTATTTTAATAAGGACAAACAGCAGATTCACTGCCGGGCCATGACCCAGGAAGAAAAGGCGGCCATCTAACCATTTAGAGAGCAGCCTGTCTGATAATGGCGGCCATTTCCCGTACCGCCTCTGTCAGCCCTGTAATAATGGCCCTTGCCATGACAGCGTGGCCGATGCTCAATTCCTCAATGCTGTCTAAGGCGGCGATCCGGGCCGTGGTCTGATAATTAAGACCGTGGCCGGCGTTGACCCTTAAGCCTTGATTATAGGCAAAGAGAGCGGCTTCCGCCACCAGATCAAATTCTCTGTTCCGTTCATCTTCATTTTCGGCGTCACAATAACGGCCAGTGTGGATCTCGACAAAATCGGCTCCCGCCTCAAGGGCGGCCTGTACCTGATTCTGATCCGGATCAATAAAGAGACTTACCGGGATATTCTCCTGATGCATATCCTTAATAACCCGGCTGATTTTCTTGTGCTGCCCGGCCACATCCAGGCCGCCCTCGGTGGTTAACTCCTGCCGTTTTTCCGGCACCAGAGTGACCATGTCCGGGTGGATATCCAGGGCGATGGCGATGATCTCCGGTGCGGCGCCCATCTCCATATTCAGTTTAGTCTTTACGGTTTGGCGCAATAATCTTATGTCCCTGTCCTGCATATGGCGGCGGTCTTCCCGGAGATGGGCCACAATGCCGCAGGCTCCGGCTAATTCACAGATTCCGGCGGCCAATACGGGGTCTGGTTCATCAATTCCTCGAGCCTGGCGCAGGGTGGCTATGTGGTCAACATTTATCGCTAAATGGGGCATTAATCTTCCCTCCTTCATGAGTTGTTGGTAAAGCTCTTCTTCCCGGCGGCGCATGAGGTCGGCCTCGGCCGCTGAACGCTCATGATCCATTCCCAGGAGGTGAACCAGGCCGTGAATCAATAACTTCTGGAGTCGGGTATGGGAACTCTGCCCCTATTCCCGCGCCTCCCGGGCCGCGGTGTCCACCGAGATGACAATATCACCCAACATAAGGCCGTTGTCCGGCTCTCCCTCCTGCTGGGGAAAGGAGAGGACATTGGTGGCCTTGTCCCGCTGGCGGTATTGCCCGTTCAACGCCTGGATGGCCGGGTCATTGGTGAACACAACGCTTAACTCGCTGCCTTCCTGGCCGCAGAGGCGCAGGAGATGACGGCAGCTTCCGGCGAGAGCCCTGGTTCGCAGCTTTTCGCCGCTGTCGTTACGTAGCAGAACCGTCATTATTTATCCGTTTTCTGCAACTCTTCATCAATCATTTTCTGAATATTATCGAAGTTTCGTTCCCTCACCAGACGGCCGTCAACAAAGATGGTCGGGGTGCCGGTAACCTTCAGGCGGCGGCCCTCTTCATAATCACGTCCTACCTTGATTTTGGCCGCGTTACTGTTCATGTATTTTTTAAACTCGGGGATATTGAGATCAAGCTGGCTGGCGAAGGAGATCAATTTTTCAATACTTAAATTCTGATAATTTTCAAATATCAAATCATGGTATTGCCAGAATTTACCCTGCATATCAGCGGCGGCAGCGGCCAGAGCGGCGGCAGCCGCATAACGGTGTATATTAAGGGGAAAATTTTTATAAACGATTTTGACCGTGGCCGGATTTTTGTCGAGTATCTGCTCGAAGAGCGGCCCTAATTTGGCGCAGTGCGGACATTGAAAATCACTGAATACCACTATCGTTACCTTGGCCTTTTCCGGCCCCAGGAATGGCGAGCCGCTGATGTCTATCTTGTGGACGAAGTCAACGAGTACCTCCCGCACCTGCCTGGTCTTTGTGCTGGACAGGAAGAGGCGGTCGCCGCCCACGGCGGCGGTGATGCGGTCAAAGGCGGGGTCGACGGCAATCTGTTCTTCAAGCCCTTTCCGGCTGTAAATCAGCACCTTGCCGCCCTTGGTGAGGACAAAGGTATGCCTGCCGTCCTCTGAGGTGGTTATGTCTAACGGTGCGGCGTTGGTTTTATAGGTTTGGGCTACGGTTGTGTAGACCTTAGCCTGGGCTGGGGATCCGGGCAGGGTTATGGCGGTGAGCGCCAGAATAATGAAGATAATTTTAGGCATTAGACTTCCTCTTGGTTGCTGATTGATAAGATGTTACGTAACTGTTTAGGTCTGACTGTAAATTGCCCTAAACTCTGAGCTGTTACTTTGTAAGCGCTCAATAAATTACACTCTTGACTTTGTAACATCTCGAAATGTAAGCGTTTCAGGGGGTTCATGGAGCGCTTACGTTACTTCCAAATTTTGTTAAACTCTGTTCCAGTATATAAAGCCGTAGATAACCGTCAATACTAACGTGTAGGCGATAAGAGCATAAAACCATTTTCCAGCAAACTTGGGAGTTCTTACAGGGGCTAAATTAAACACCAGCAATACCATCAAAAGTGCGTAAACGATTATTGAAAACACTTTATGATTAATAAAGCCTTCAAATAAAAACACAAAAGCAAAGATAATAATATTATTATCTAACGCCAGTCCCATGTAGGTTTTATCGTCAATCAGGCCGAAAACATTGAAGTAACTCAATCGGATGGCACTAACCGCAATAATAAGAAATGCTCCCGGCAGGAACCAAAGACTGAAGTTGCCATAGCTTAAGAGAAAAACAGCTGGGAATACTCCAAAACTTACAATATCAATCAGCGAATCAAGTTGCCCCCCAATGGCTCGATGGTGATCTGTTCTTCCCTTAATTTGTCGAGCAATGATTCCGTCAGCCCAGTCAAATAAAACAGCCCACAGAATGCCAATTATTGCGACAGGAAAAACGCCCAGAATCGCGTAGTAAATACCAAGAACTGCACACAACAGGCCGGCAAGGGAACAGAGATTAGGAAGATCCCTTGCAAAATAAAGCATTGTGGGCGCATGTGGTTTAGGATGATTTGCCATTATTTTTTATGTTTATCGGTGTGTTAAGCCTCTATTACCTGGGTTAACGCTTCAACTAATTTGCAATTCTCTGTTTCTGTACGGCTGGCAATACGGAGATAACGATTTGCATCAGGTTGAGTTTTGCCCGCACAGTCCTTTATATACATATTATGTTCAATAAATAATTTTTTCGTGATTTTGGTAGCACTTTGCGCATAGTCCGGTAAACGGCAAAAAATAAAGTTTGCATCAGGTTTATAAACAGTCATACCTTTAATGCTGCGAAGTTTTTTATACAGGCTGTTTCTGTCGGTTCGTACTTGTTTACAGCTTGCCAAAAATTCTTGTTTGTAATCTGGTAAAAGCCGTAAAAACTCTTCCGCAAACCCATTGATATTCCAGATATGCACGCCATTTCTTACAACTTCAGCAAATTGTGAATTTGCAGTCAGCATATACCCGATCCTGAGCCCACAGATACCGTAGGCTTTGCTCATGCTCTTAAAAATTGCCACATTCTGGTACTTTTCAATTTCTTGTCCCATGCTTTTTTTATCAGGATTATCGGCAAAATCTAAAAAAGATTCGTCAATAATCAGCATGCAGTTATTGGTTTCAAGTTTTTCTGCAAGTCTAATGAGATCGGGCTTGGTAATCAGCATAGATGTTGGATTGTTAGGCGTTACCACAACAGCTACATCAGCCTTTATCTTGATTGCTTCCGCAGCAAATTTATCAACATCTATTTGGAAAGATGGAAATTCAAGAGGGAACTCAACTACTTTGTCGGCAGGGGCAGCATTGGCATATTCATTAAAAGAAGGCACGGGAATGATTAACTTGTTTGATATGTGACCTGATACTATTTTTATTAATTCCGCAGCCCCATTTCCCACAACAATTCTTTCAGCCGGCTGGCTAATTGTTCTGCCAATAAGCCCGGCCAAGGCATCTTGGGCCACAGGATAGTTCAGAACAAGGTTGTGGATTTGATCCTTAAAATTTGTAAAAACAGCCTCTGGCGGGAAATAGAGATTATAAAGGTAGGCATGATCTACAAAATTATATCGATAATAGCCACCATGCTGGTTAGAGATGAAGTCATACTTTTCAGCTTGAGTCGTATAATTATTTTGTGTTTTGTGTGTCATGTGAAATTATTATTGTTTTTTAGTAACAGCTCAGAGTTTAGGGTAATTTACAGTCAGGCCTAAACAGTTACGTTTTTTAGTGATATTCGGTGCTGTAGCATGGTTTAATGGTATAACTCAAAAAACGGGTTATGAAATATAAGCAGTTTTAGCGGCTGTATGATTATATAATGGAAACAGCTTCTCAGCCTTGGCCAGATCTTCTATATTGTCTATTTCGTACCATGGCTTGCTGTCAAAAGAGATCATATCAAAAGAGAGGCTACCATCAGCAATCATTTCCGCAAATATGATTTCGTAATAGTCGTTTATTCTGTCATCTGAAATATGCTGATCTAATTTTTTGACAATACGGTGCCAGGAACTAAGCGAAATGCAATAAATATTAACTGTTTTATAGGCATTCATGGTGCAGGAGGCCTTGTTGTCATTAAAAAATCCGTTAACTTGTTGGGATTGATTGATTGTAATATATGTTCCATCCATCCACGGTTGCATCTTTGCAACCGCTATCTTATTAGGATACAGCATGGATTTCAGCAGTGATTCGTCAAACACAAGATCGCTTTCGAGGAGCATAAATGGTTCATCGATGATTTCACGCGCCATCCAGAGAGAGTAGACATTATTGGTCGTCTTGTATAGCGGACTGAAAATATAATCGATTGTGATGTCACCTACCTTGGTTCCCAAAAAATCCTTAATGCAATTTTCCAGATACCCAGTGACCACGACCAGACGTTTGAAACCATGTTGACTCAGATTTGAGATCAAACGCTCAAGTATCGACACGCCACTGACTATTGTCAGGCATTTAGGGGCATTCTGCGACAATGGATAAAGGCGGCTACCCATTCCGGCTGCCAGAAGTAATGCTGTGGTCACAGGTTCTTTATGGAGGGTGCTATGTTTCAAAATTATGTCCTTGTTTGTTGTTCAATACTTTAAAAATTCCATTTTTGGAGGAAAACAAGTTGATAGTCTAACCTATTTGTAAAGAAATAGCTGGTTTAAGAAGCTGGCCGAAGTCGGCACCGCGAATCCAGGCGGCTACTGATCAACTTTATAAACGGCTATGCACTTGAATATGCACGAAAAATAGACACGACGAGTTGCCCTTGTCTCTAACATCATCAGTCAGAGGGGTGGAACCGGCTAAAATTCAAGCAGCACCTCGGCGAGATGGAGGACTCTGGCCTTAATAGTGGTCTCGCTCAGGCCCTGCCGCCATTGGAACAGGCAACCGGTACAGGTGGTGGTGGCGAGGGGAGCGTCGGCGGTTGCGAAGCTCTGCCACAGATTACGGCCAATACGGCGGGAGAGCTGGGGATGGCTTAATCTGAAGAGGCCGCCCTGCCCGCAGCATTGGGAACCATGGGGCAGCTCGACGAGTTCCAGCCCTGGGGTTAGAGCGATGAGTTGCCTGGCCGCGCCGTTAAAGTCTCTTTGGTCTTCTGCTGCCATGAAACGCAGGTGGCAGGGGGCATGATAGACTATTTTTTGAGTTTTCGCCCTGGTTTTCTGCTGGGGGGCGGGTGTGACTCCGGCCCTGAGGAAGGAAGAAAACTCCTCAACTAGCCGGGCAAAGTCCGTCGCCCTAACGGCCCATTGCCGGTCATGGGCCAGGAGGCGGGGGTAGCTTTTTAAATGCGCGAAACAGGAGGCGCAGGAGGTAAATATCTTTTGCTCACGATATAGCGGCTGCTCGAAAATGGTTATATTGGTCTTGCAGAGCTCTATGGCCTGTTGATGGTCGGCGGCGTTAAAGGCGGCCATCCCGCAACAGGTTTGGCCGGGCGGGGCGTAAAGCCTGGGCCCGGTCATTTTTTCTACCAATTCCCGGGAGGCGCGGGCAATGACCGGTTGCAGGTGATTGGCCAGGCAGCCGGTGAAATAGAGCAGCCGCGGTTTAGAGGCGGCAGGCGGCTGGCTGTTGATGAAATTGCCATGTTCTCTGCTTGAGGCGGGCTTCGCCTTTAGTCCCAGACGGGGCCGCAGGCCGCTTGTTGCCGGCAGGGTGTTGTCAAGGAAACGGAAGCCGCGGCCGGTTATCCGCATTAAGATCTCGCTGTCTAACACCTTACGGGTCAGGGCCTTTTGTATGGCGGTAGTTTTATTAATTTCCCCGGCCTCTTCACGGGCGGCAAGGAAGAACTCAATAATGTTAATCCCTCGGGGGCAGGCCTGAACACAGGCTCCGCAGAGCAGACATTTGGAGAAAATCTCCCGACAGGCCCGTGAGGAGAGGGGGCGGGCCAGCTTGCCGAGGAGATGAAGACGGCCCCTCGCGGTGAGTGATTCTCGGCCGCTGACCTGATAAACCGGACAGACAGCAGTACAGGCCCCGCATTTGGCGCAGCGCCGTGGAGCAAGCTCTGCCGCCTCGGGTTCCGTCTTCATGGTTTTTTTATGGCCGCCAGAGGAGATAAGCCTTGATGAAAGGGTCAAGATTACCGTCCATGACGCTGTCTACATTGCCGACCTCGTAGTTGGTGCGATGATCCTTAATAAGGCGGTAGGGCTGCATTATGTAGGAACGAATCTGGCTACCCCAGGCAATCTCTTTTTTGTCACCGGCTAGCTCCTTATGCTCCTCGTTCTGGATATTCTTTTCGTATTCGTAGAGCTGGGCCTTGAGCATCTTCATGGCCGTATCCTTATTGCGGTGCTGGGAACGTTCATTCTGGCATTGCACTACAATACCGGAGGGGAAGTGGGTAATGCGGATGGCGGAGCTGGTTTTGTTGACGTGCTGGCCGCCGGCGCCGCTGGCCCGGAAGGTGTCGAGGCGGATATCCTTATCGTTTATCTCAATGTCGATGTCGTCATTTAACTCCGGAAAGACGAATACCGAGGCAAAGGAGGTGTGGCGCCGTTTATTGGCGTCAAAGGGCGATATGCGTACCAGGCGGTGAATGCCCTTTTCGGAACGTAGATAACCATAGGCGTTATGGCCTTTGACCAGCAGGGTAACGCTCTTTACCCCGGCTTCATCTCCGGGTAACATATCCAAGGTCTTGACCCCGAATTTTTTACGTTCCGCCCAGCGCAGATACATGCGCAGGAGAATATCCGTCCAGTCCTGGGCCTCGGTGCCGCCAGCCCCGGCATGAATAGTGAGCATGGCGTTATTGGCATCATGCTCACCGCCGAACATACACTCCAGCTCCTGGGCGGCGATGGAATCCGTCAGGCGTTTAACCATGACGGCGGCCTCATTCTCGCTCTCCTCATCGTGTTCTTCATGGGCCATTTCAAGGAGAAGCTGGGCCTCCTCAAAGTCCGACCAGGTGTTTTCCCAGCCCTTGACTATCTCCTGGAGTATCCCCATCTTCTTTTGTATGGTTGCCGCCTCTTTGGCATTCTCCCAGAATCTGGGGGACAGTGTCTGTTTCTCAAGAATAATCAGGTCTTCTTTCTTTTTATCTAATTCAAAGATGACTCCGCAGGGAGAGTAATTTTTTCTTCAGTTCGTTTAATTGCTGTTGTAATTCGGCTGACATGATTGTGTCCTCTTAAATTATATAAGTTAAGGCGGTGGGGCTGGGCAGCCTTGGACCTTGATTTTTTTTTGGTATATGGCGGTTTGCCAGGGCGTATTGTAATACGCCCCTACGTTCGATCTTTTGTCGTTTTGTTCTTTGGCCTTTGAATCTTTTTAAAAATACCATACAAAATCATAAGACTCAAGATTAGCAGGCAGAGAGGCGCGAAAAGATATCCCAGGCTGGTGTAAAAGGACTTGTGGTGAATTAGCGGCAGATTGGCCGCCATCTGGTATTTCTTAAAAATTGGCGAGGCCTCTTTAATGCGGCCCAGCGGGTCGATAAAGGCGCTGATGCCGGTGTTGGCGGCCCGGGCTAGTGCCCGGCGGTTTTCCACCGCCCGCAGGACCACCATGGATAACTGCTGTTCCGGGGCGCTGGAACGGCCGTACCAAGCATCGTTGGTGAGATTGATGAGGATATTGGCCCCCAGGCTGCACCATTGATGGGCCAGGGCGGGGAAGATGGATTCAAAGCAGATCAGCATCCCGCAGCGGGCCGGGCCGCATTGCAGCGGTTTTTGATGCTGACCGGCTGAAAAATTTCCCATACTCTGTACTATGGGCAGGGCGGCGGGCAGGTATCTCTGGAAGGGGATGTACTCGCCAAAGGGTACCAAATGCTCCTTGTCGTAGCGCTGCAGATGGATACTGTTTTGGGTGGCCTGAATGGCAAAGGCGCTGTTGTAATAACGGGTCGGGCCCCGGCCTGTTTCGACATGGGGAGCGCCGGTAATCAGAGTAAGGGGCTTGTAAACCCGCACCTGGCTCAGAACCTCGGTAAAGAGCGGATTGTGGAAGGGAAAAAAGGGCAGGGCGGTCTCCGGCCAGAGGATAAGGCGGGGGCGGCTCCGGCGTTCAAGCTCCCGGGAGAGGCGCAGATAGGTGTTGACGGTCTTTTGCTGTAGTTCCGGCCGCCATTTTTCGGCCTGGTCAATATTACCCTGGACTATGCCGACCCTGACCGTTGCCGCCTTCTTTATCAACCCCTGCCAATAACCATAGCTCCAGAGATTATAAGCCCCGGCGGCCAGAATAATGATGAGGGGAATAAGCAGACCACGGTCTCGGGAGACCTGGTTTTTTTTAAGCAGGATGGTGGTCAGCATGGCGTTCACCATGACGATGACAAAGGTAATGAGGTAATGGCCGCCGAGATCAGCTAACTGGATGATAAGAGGATGGTGGTATTGGAAATAGCCCAGATCTTCCCAGGGGAAGCCGGTGAGGAAGCGGGCCTTGACGAAATCCAGGGCCGTCCAGATTAATGGAGCCCGCAGCCAGAGCGGCCCTTTGAGCCAGGTAAGAAGGGCCGTGAAGAGAGCCATATAGGCGGCCATATAGGCGGCGAGCAACAACATTACCAGCAGGGCCGGAGCTATGCTCAGGCCGCCGTAGTTGTGGAGGGCGTTGGTGATCCAGTAGATCAGGCCGCTGTAATAGATGATCCCGCAGCTGAATCCCAGTGCCGCGGCCCTTTTTGGGGTCTGGTTATCCACGGCTGTAAGGAGGGGAACCAGGGCCAGCCAGGTGAAGGCGGTGATTGACCAGCGGCCGGGCGCGGCGCAGAACAGTAACAGACTGCTGAGTAGAATCAGAAGGTAAGGGCGGCGGATTGACATCGGCTTTTAAGCAGCCTTGCTGATTTTAATCTTGCTTACCCGCCGTTTGTCGGCCTCCAATACCTGGAGGCGCAGATTGGCTAGTTCGATATTGTCTCCCTTGACGGGCAGGCGGCCCAGTTGGTGAATCAGCAGGCCGCCAAGGGACTCGTAGGGGCCGTCCGGTAGGGCGGTATCAAAAAAAGATTCCACCTCCTCAACATCGATCTTGGCATCGGCGATGATGGTATCCGGGTTGACGGTTAGCCAGGGTAGCTCCTCCTTGTCGTACTCATCGGTGATCTCGCCGACAATCTCTTCCAGGACATCTTCCAGGGTTACCAGGCCCCGGACGGCTCCAAATTCATCGGTGACGATGGCGAGATGAAATTTTTTGGCCTTGAAATCCCGCAGGAGTTGCCCTATCTTTTGAGTTTCCATGATGAACGTCGGCGGATTGGCTATGTCCGCCGCCTGGAGACGAGGCAATTTCTCCGTGCAGTAACGCAGGAGATCCTTGGCGTGCAGAACGCCGGTGATGTGGTCAATGCTGTCCTTATAGACCGGAAGGCGAGTGAAGCCTTTCTCGGTGATGAGGCCAATCAGCTCGGTGGCCCCAGCCGTTTCCGGGACGCAGGCCATCTCGGCTCTTGGAGTCATGATCTCACTGGCTAATTTGTCTCTGAAGTCGAAGATGGACGTAATCATCTCGCCTTCCTGGGCGCTTATCAGGCCGTTTTCCTGGCCGTCTTCTAAAAGTTCCTGGATCTCCTGCTCCAGATCTTCGGCGGTGTCAGGTGATTTCGCAAGACCGATGAGCTGAAGCAGGCGTTTGATAAAGGAATGGGTGGCCTCGGATGGTGCTGTTTTATCCATGAATTTATAAATTAAAGGGTGGTTCTGCTAAGGTTAAGATTGTTTGTATCAGCAAATTGGTTTATATTAGCCGATATTTTATACCCTGGCCATGAGAAAAGTTGGGGCACCTGATACTGCTGAACAGTTACCGTGACAAAAAAATTAATGAAAGATAAATTGTTAATCGCCAATCGCGGCGAGATTGCCATTCGAATTATGGAGGCCTGCAAGGATCTTGGCCTGGATTACGCCGTGGTCTATACCAAGGCTGACGAGGATTCAGAGCATGTCCGCCGCAATATGGACAGCCGCGGCAATTCTAAAAAGGCCTGGCGGATAGCGAGTTATACCGATCCCAACGATATTCTCGAGGTGGCCGATCATACCAAGTGTACGGCCATCCACCCCGGCTACGGGTTTTTCTCCGAGGATTTCCGTTTTGCCCGCCGAGTTACGATCCGTAACCGTTCCCTGACCTTTATCGGCCCCAACTGGGAGGTGATTCGTAACCTTGGTGATAAGATCAATACCAAACGGGTAGCTAATAATCTGGGGATTCCCACGATTCCCGGAACCTCGGCCCCGATCTATAACGAGATGGAGGCCGAAGAAATCGCGGTGCGGCTCATGGATGATCAACTCAGCCAGAATATCAAAAGGCCCTCCATTCTGATTAAGGCGGCGGCCGGTGGCGGCGGTATGGGTATTGAAGAGGTTTTCCGGGTCGAACATTTTCGGCGGGTCTATCGTCAGGTGAAGAATTATGCCAAGCGTCAGTTCGGTGATGGCGGGGTACTCATCGAGCAGTGTCTGCGTGACTATAATCATCTTGAGGTGCAGCTGGTCTGCAGCCGGCATGGTGAGCGTCTTCATTTTGGTACCCGGAACTGCACCATCCAGAGTACCGGCCGCCAGAAACGTCTTGAAGCGGCTCCCGGTTTTGATCCCTCCTGCTTTTCCTATGACTTTGATTCCAGGGCGGTATTGGACAAGGTGGTGGAATACTCCCTGAAATTAGCCGCACATGTTCGTTATGATAACGTCGGAACCTGGGAGTGGATTGTTGATCGTAAGGGCCAGCCTTATTTACTTGAGGTCAATACCCGGATCCAGGTGGAAAATGATGTGTCGGCCCGCATCAGTTATCTCAAGGGCAGACACCCGAATCTCATCAGAGAGCAGATCCGTCTGGCCCTGGGGGATAAAATCGGTTACTCCCAGAAGGATATTGAGTTCAAAGGGGCAAGTATTGAACTACGGCTGGTGGCTGAGGATACCGGCCGGGGGTTTGCCCCCTGGATTGGGACGATCACCAAGTTTTCTTTTCCGGATCACGACTGGGCGGCTGTTTATACCCATGTCCCTATTGATCGCCCCTATATGATTCCCAGTGATTATGATCCGAACCTGGCTCTCATCCTGGTCTGGGGTGACAGTATGGCGGAGGCCAAGGAACGGGCCCGGGCGTTTTTAGCCGCCATGGTGGTGGAGGGTGAGAACAGTTCCGGCGATGCGATTATGACTAATATCTCATATTTAAGAGATAACCTGCAGCGGCTGTTAACCTTTTAACAAAAAAAAAGTAACTGTTTAGGGCAATTTACAGTCACACCTAAATAGTTACCAAAAAAACAAATAAAAAAATATTCCGAATTCCTGATATTGAATTCAACATATGGAAGATATACGTAAACGAGTAGCTAATTGTGAAGAACGGCTGACCTATCTCTCGCACATCAAGGGGGAGGGCGAATGGGGGAATTTGTCTGGTCTCCGAGGCCAGGTCGAAAAAATAAAGGATGAATTTTATAATTTTTCCGAGGATGAGCTACGTTCCGAGACCAAAAAGTTAGAGGACTCTCTGGACTTTCTTGAGGCTCGCTGTGAGGACAATCTCAGCCCCCTGGAGCGCATTCAGATTGTCCGCAGCCCCTTGCGTTTTTCTCTGAAGGATATTCTGGAGAATGTCTATGAGGATTATACCGAACTGGGCGGTGAGGGGGATGCCAATATAGATCCCTCCATGATTGCCGCCAAGGCTAATATCATGCGCCGGGTAAAGAACAAGGTCTATGCCCAGCAGGTGATGGTTATCGGCCATGAAAAGGGCCGCGGTGAGGAGTTTAGGAATGGTGGTTCCAGCAAACCATGGGGCAACGAGAAGGCCCTGCGTTATATGCTGGTGGCCCAGACCGAGGGGATTCCCATTCATTTTTATATCTTCACCCCCGGTGCCTTTCCGGTGGAGGATTATCCCGGTGCTGGGCAGCAGATTGCCCGCAATCTCTATTGTATGGCCAAACTGCGGGTGCCCATGGTCTCCGTTATCTCCGAAGGGGGGTCGGGCGGGGCCGAGGCCGTGGGGCTGGCTGATTTTCGGCTTATGTTTTCGCACGGCTATTATTCGGTTATCTCCCCGGAGGGCGCAGCCGCTATTGAGGGTAAGATCAGAGAGGGCGAAGCTATGCCGCCCGGCCTGGTGGAGACCTGTGCTGAACGCCTGAAGATGACGGCGCAGGATAACTTGAAGTTTGGAACCATTGACCGTATTGTCCAGGAGCCGACCCTGGGGGCCCGGCACGATGATTTTGCCTTTTTTAAGCGTTTAAAAAACGAGATGATGCGGGCCACGGACGAGGTAGTTTTAAAAACCAAGAGTCTGCGCGCCTTTCGGGCCTATGAGTTACGCCGTAAGAAGCTGGATGATTCGGCTCAGTTCGATATGACGGCCGCTGACGATAACGCTCATATTGATATATCCTGGGATCTCAACAAGGACGAGCTGAACCGCCTGCTGACCCTGCGGGCCCGCAAGTATCGTAATATGGCGGCCAATGCCTTTGTCTGTCCCGTTGGCGGCGGGGTGCGTGAGTTTGTCAAGAAGGCCCGTTGGCGGGGAGCGCGGATATATTACTCGGTGGTCTATGATATCCTTAAATATCAGCGCAAGCAGATGGAGAAGGTCTTTCATGATGTCTCCAGTGAGGGCTCAAGCTTTTTTAACCGGCTGACCGCCCCCTTTTCTTCCGCCTACGATTTTATTTCCCAGCGGCCGGCATCGGCTGGCAAGGTAGTGAACCGGCCGATGCCGGCCACGGATGTTGCCCGGCGTACCAGTATATTCGGCGGCGATTATACCAGCCCTCTGGCCAACGAAGACCGCACCGTTACCTGTCCCAACGCTGAGCGTAAAGGCTGCCGGGATCTTTGGGTGCCGGATCTTTACGGTGAATTCTGCGGCGTATGTGAGAATTGCGGCCATCATTTTCCCTTGGAATATCAATGGTATTTGAAGAATCTTTTTGACCGCGATTCAATTCGTGAATTTAATAACGAGATCGCCTCTGCCAACCCTCTCAATAATCCTATTCTTGATAAAAAAATTCAGGAGGCGATGAGGAAAACACACCGCCAGAGTGCCAACATCACCTTTCAGGCTCGGGTCATGGGGGTGGAACTCGTGGTTTCCATGCTTTATAGTAATTTTCGTAACGGCACGGTGGGGGCGGCGGAGGGCGAGAAATTCGTCCGGGCCTGCGAGCTGGCTAAATTACAGCGTAAGCCCCTGCTGGCCTATGTGCATACCACGGGCGGTATTCGTATTCAGGAGGGGACTCTTGGAGTTATTCAGATGCCGAAATGCACCATGGCGGTGCGTGATTATGTCGATGCTGGCGGCCTTTATATGGTGGTTTACGATAATAACTCCTATGCCGGGCCGGTGGCCAGCTTCCTGGGCTGTTCCTATTATCAGTTTGCCATTCGTTCCAGTCGGGTAGGTTTTGCCGGTCAGCGGGTAATCAGAGAAACCACGGGCCAGGATATTCCGCCGGATTATCACAGCGCCAGGAATGCCTTGAAGCGCGGTCATATTCAGGGTATCTGGGATCGCCGGGAGTTCCGGCGTAATCTTCATAAATCATTGATGACCATGGGCGGCCGTAATCTTTATTATCGCTGACTGTCCTGCACAACTTTGAATTATAAAACACCTATGTATGATGACAATTATTTCGACGAAATATTAAATAAATATCGGGCAGATCCCTACGATTATATTGATATCCGCACGGCCCATACCGGCCGGGTGCGTTTCAAGGTCAAAGAGGGCGATTCGGTTGCCGCCCCCAGCGGGGAGTGGCGGCATATCCCCGGTACAGTGCTTTATGAGCTGGAGCGGGAACGTAACCGTAAGAATATATTATCCTGTCATAACGGCCTGGTGGCGAGTGTTGAGAATGAAATGGAGGGCCGTTTTGCCGAGGCCGGTGACAAGGTAATGACCCTCAGGCATCCCTTGAAAAAGCGGGAAGTAATTGACAGTATTCTGCGGCATGTCCTTTATGTCTTTAAGGCTCCGGAACGGGCCAAGTACTTTTTTGCCCTGGATATTCAGAGCAAGATTGATAAATTAGGCCAGCGCGGGGTATCAATTAAGCCAGATGATGAGTTGTTTACCATGTCCCTGATGAAGAGGGATACCCCGGTATATTATGATGGTGAACCGGGAATTATTCATTCACTCTATTTTCGGCCCGGGGTTAATATTGACAAGGGTGAGGCCATGATCGGTATCTGCCCTGAAGAGAAGCTGCCCATGATCCAGAAGATTATTGAACGGGTTAAGGCGGAGTGGAATTAGCGGATTTATCTCCCGAACAGGTGCGCCGTTTTCTCCATGAGCGTCAGCGGGGAGCGGCAGACAGCGGGGAGGCGGAGTTTATCTGTCGCTCCGGCCTCTCAATCGCCTCCGTGATTGAGTATAAATCGACTGCTGAACGTTGTATGGCCCTGGCTCAGGAGCGAATTACGGCCTCTGAGGAGGCGGATATCTCCTTCCCCGATGGCGCGACCTTTATCGCCGGAGAGTTGACCGCTGGTCAGGGCCGTTTCCGCCGCAGCTGGTATGCCCCGGCCGGTGGACTCTGGTTAGTGACCGTTATTGTCAACACCCTGCTTCCTTCATCTTCTGTACTCTACCCTTTGGCCGCCGGGGTTGCCTGTTGTGAGACCGTGCGTCATTACGGCCTTAACGCCACTCTGAAGTGGGTTAATGATGTCCAGGCTGGGGGGCGGAAGCTGGCAGGAATACTGTTAGAGACTATGCGTGGGCCGCGTTACGGCGAGGAGTATATCCTGATTGGTATTGGCTTAAACGTCAATAACCGGGATTTTCCACCGCCCTTACAAGGGCTCGCCTCTTCCATGGCTGTCCTGACCGGGGCCGGTTTTGATCTGGGGCAGGTGGCGGCCCGTCTGTTGGCCAATCTGGCCTGGAATATAGGCCTGCTGCGTTTTGAGGAAAACAAACGGCTGCTGGCAGGTGAGGAGGAGACACCTCATCCCACGCTCAAGGTCTGGCGGCAGTTAAGCGATACCATAGGCCGTAAGGTGCGTTTTGGTTTCAATGCCGTCAGCAGTCCGCAATTCACCGCCCGGGCGGTGGATCTGGCTCCGGACGGCGGATTGGTAATGCGTCTAACTGACGGTCGCCTGATAACCGAGAATTCCGGTGAGATTTTATATTTATAAATTCCGTCACCAAGGCCAAAATGCCCGCACGTAGGGGCGTATTGAATACGCCCAAGGTTGCACCCAGAACCAAGGTGCATCTAACCAAAAAAAAGGCCATGACTCCGACGGTAAGCGTTATTATTCCTGCCTATAACCGGGCCGCCCTGTTGCCAAGAGCCATTGATTCGGTTCTCAGTCAGTCCGGAGTGGATTTTGAACTCTTAGTGGTGGATGACGGTTCCAGTGATGATACCGCCGCCGTTTTAAGGACTTACGGCCGCAGCCTTAGCCATATCAGCCAGGCTCATCAGGGGGTATCGGCGGCCAGAAACGCCGGAATCAGGGCCGCCCGCGCTCCTCTGCTGGCCTTTCTGGACTCAGATGACTGGTTTTTAAAGGGTAAACTTGCCCGCCAAAGTGCCCTTATGCTTGCCAACCCCGGTGCCTTGGTGAGCCACACCGGGGAAAAATGGCTGCGGTGCGGCCGGCATCTTAATCAGAAAAAGCGGCACCGCAAGGAGGGGGGCGATATCTTTCGCCGCTGTCTGGAATTATGCGCCGTGGGGATGTCCACCATCATGGCCCGCCGGGAATTATTCTGCCGTTTCGGCATGTTTGACGAATCCCTGCCCTGTTGTGAGGATTACGAACTTTGGCTCCGGGTCAGCGCCGGAGAACCTTTTTTACTCGTCAATCAGCCCCTGACGGTTAAGGAGGGCGGTCGGGAAGATCAACTCTCGGCGCTCCATCGTCTCGGTATGGATAAATACCGGATTTATGCCCTGCGAAAATTACTTAAATCCGCTGCTCTTACCAGGGAACAGGATAAACAGGCGCGGCAGGAGCTGGCCCGCAAGTGCCGGATTTACGGTAATGGCTGTTTGAAGCATGGCAGGGTTGCCGAGGGCTGTGAATTTCTGGAACTGGCGGCTCAGGCTCTGGAATAATCCTGGTTGGTTTGTAACGGCCATGCCCGGCGGATCAGCTGAACAGTCACCTAATTTACCTAATTTATCATAGAGGAGAATCTATAAATGGGATTCTGTTGTGGAATTGTCGGGCTGCCCAATGTTGGCAAGTCTACTATATTTAACGCCCTGACCGCAGCCGGTATTGAATCGGCCAATTATCCCTTCTGCACCATTGAACCGAATGTGGGGATGGTGCCGGTGCCGGACGCCAGGCTTGATAAACTGGCGGCTCTGGTGCATACCCGGCGGCAGGTCAACGCCCAGATGGAGTTTGTCG
>JAJSAA010000092.1 GCA_024274995.1 Deltaproteobacteria bacterium | reverse complement strand
GGACGGTATTGCCGCCGCCCGCCTGATCTGTGATGTCCATAACGCCGACGGCACCCCCTTCAGCGGCTGCCCGCGCTGTAACCTGAAACGCGTCATGGCCGAGGCCCGCGAAATGGGTTTTACCATGAATGTAGGCACCGAGGCGGAGTTCTTCCTCTTTGAGAGAGACCCGGACGGCAACAGCACCACCATTACCAACGACCGCGCCGGTTATTTCAGCCTTGACCCGGACGACTCCGGCAACGACTGCCGCCGGGAAATCATCGAGACCCTGGAGGCCATGGGCTTTGAGATTGAGGCCTCTCATCATGAGGTCGCCGAAGGTCAACACGAGATCAACTTCAAATACGCCGATGCTCTGGCCTGCGCCGACAATACTCTGACCTTCCGCTGGGCAGTAAAGGCCATTGCCAAGAAACACGGCCTGGCCGCCACCTTTATGCCTAAACCCATCTTCGGCATTAATGGTTCCGGCATGCACACCAACCAGTCATTATTCAATCTTGACGGCAGTAACGCCTTTGCCGATGAGAGTGATGCCCTTCAGCTCAGTAAAATCGCCTATCAGTACATTGCCGGGATCATCAAAAACGCCCGTGATTTTGCCGCAGTTACCAACCCAACTGTAAACTCCTATAAGCGCCTGGTTCCCGGCTATGAAGCCCCGGTCTACGTCGCCTGGTCCGCCGCTAACCGCAGCGCCCTGTGCCGTATTCCAGCCTCCCGCGGCCTGGGTACCAGAGTTGAGGTTCGCTGCCCGGATCCCACCTGTAACCCCTATTTAGCCTTTGCCATGATGCTGAATTCTGGTCTCGACGGCATTAAAAATAATTTGACGCCCCCCAAATCAACGGACGTAAATATCTTCCACATGACCGCCGCTGAAAAGGATGCCGCTGGTATTGCCTCCATGCCCTCCTCATTAAACGAGGCCTTAGCTGTTCTGCGCCAGAGCTCCCTGGCCAAGACAACCCTTGGTGAACACATCTTCAGCAAATATCTGGAGAGCAAAGATGCTGAGTGGGATCGCTACCGCATAGCCGTAACCGATTGGGAATTAGACGAGTACCTGGATATCTATTAGAAATAAAGCTGATTGCAGTCTTTAAATGCAATAGTAAACAATAAACAAAAAAAGCCGCCCCTTTTTTAGTAAAAAGAGGCGGCTTTTTTTACTTTTTCCGCTTCACAGAAGGCCTGAACACACAAAACACCTCATGTCCACAGCTTTAACAAAAGCCTATTAAGCCATCCCCCCTCCTCACCCATTTTCCCGGCAGCAATACGCTTCAAGAGTGTAATTCTCTCATCATTGGACGGGGCCTGAAATTCAACCCCCATATGAAAGCAGCGCAGCTCCTCATCGTCGTCAAGGTTAAACCAGACCGGCCGTACTGGAATTGTTAACACCTCACCATCCTTTTCTTCGCCCTCCCGTTCAATATATAATTGCTTATCGGCGTTGTCCTGCGGCTCATAGAAAAAATGATGGCCCTGAAAATGAACCTGGTTCAATATAAGTCCTAAACCATAGGAAGACAGATCAACTACAAAGCATGGCACCGGCCCGGCCAGACGCATATCCCGGTTCACATCCCACAAAACAAGGTCAATAGTTATGTTTTTGTTATAGCGCTCCGCTCGGCGCTGTGCCTTTCCCATGCTTTTTCATCCTCTTTTAATCAGTGTTATACTCTATCATAAAATTTATAATAAAAAAAGTATTGCCTGGGCCTTTTTTGCTTGACACCCTTAGACATATAACTGATATAATAATAATTATCAGATAACTATTTAGGTAAGGCTCAAAAACTACCCATAACTATGAATTGTAACTGCTTAGATGTGCCCGAGATGCATCTAAGCAGTTACGTCATTAGTTTACTTTTGCCTACAATTACAAGGAGGAAATAATGAAAAATAACGAACTTAAAAAATTGTTAGCCGGGGTCGGCATTGCCGGCTTATTATCCACTGCCGGAATCGGGCTGGGGGGCGTTAGCACCGCAGGAGCAAGTGGCTGTGGAGGAACCATTAGCACCGCAGGAGCAAGCGGCTGTGGAAAATCATCTTCCAGCACCGGAAGTACTGTAATGGGCGAAATGATGGGACAAAAAAACAATATGCCAATGTCCAGCAATGGTAAAATAATGGACAAAGATAACATGCCCATGGATCAAAATGGCAAGATGATGAATAAGGACAGGCCGGTACCTGACAAGGGTAAGGTGATGGACAAGGATGGTATGCCAATGCATCAACACAGCATGACAAAACAGGACAGTATAACTGAACCGGCTATGAGAGGTGACAATTAAGCCCCGCCCCCCAGCAATTTAAAATATGCCAATCATGTGTCGGGCTTTAAAAAAGAGCGACTGGAACAATTAATTTCCAGCCACTCTTTTTTTTTGCCTTCAATCATTTTATATGCTATTTTTATTATAGTTTAAAACAAGGGGATAATATGAGGTGGATGCTTATACTTCTGGTCGTGGAATCGTTCTTATGGGGCGGAAACTTAAATTCTGCCAGGGCGGATATAATAGGCTTTCAGTTCAGCGGTTCCTGGACAGAGGTTGATCCGGCTTTTACAAATCTTACTGGCGGCGTCGGTCAGCCGGTCACCGGCAGTATTTATTATGACTCCACCATTATCGATAGGGATCCAACCCCTGATCGAGCCTATTATTACGGTAACAAAAGCCAGATTATCACTCTCTCTTTCTCCACTGATACAACCTCTGTTAAGATCAACAAAGCCCGTATTGCCATTTTTTCCAGCTCTGTTACTGGCAACAATAGCACCAGTACTATGAGTGAATTTCAACTCGAGTTTAACGCCCTGAACGAGCCGGGCATGGCAACACCACCCGCCTACCTGCCAGAGAGTACCATGGGATCACTTCTACTCTATGATAAGGTGAAACAGCTCTTTACGAATGATGATTTACCCGGCACGATAAGCCCGTTACAGGCTATGTCCACGATGTCATTCACTCTTTCCATTCCTGCCCTTTCCGGCCAGACGGCAGGGCCGGCGGCCGTGGCCGCAATTAATTCCATAACCCCCCTGCCCGTCCCGGAGCCGGAGAGCATAATTCTTCTATGCTCAGGCTTAACCTTAATCTTCTTTTACCGACGGTTTAACAACCGTAAGAGCGGATTCCAGAAGCTGCGAGCTTAAACGTAGACCGGCAGAGCGGGCGGCGCTCAAATTCACCTGATAACGAATCCGCCGCTCCAGCTCCACCAGATTAATCATGCCGCCCACGCTTAGAAAATGCTTGCTGTCAGCCACCGTAAGAATGGTCTGCCCTTTGAGCCGAGACACAATCTCCTTGAAATTACCGGCCTGCGAGCGGCCAATGAAAAGAATATGACAAGCCGAAAAATCAAGATCAGACCGATAAGAGCCATAGAGGATAACCCTGATAGCAGTTCTCCCTCTCCGCCTTAGACGCCTCGCCAATTCAGTGAGACTGCGGCCCATCTCCCGGTCACCTAAGACACCGATCACCTTTACGATCTTTTCTTCCTGATGAGCTGGCCAGGAGACAAAATGTAAAAAATTATAGAGATAGACGGCCTTGACCTGGGCCTGTCTGATCACCGGCTCTCCGCCGCTGGCAGCCGCCAATGAAACAGCCATAAAGGAGGTAAGCAGGGCCCAGATAACCACCGCCATCCTTAAATGAAGTCTCATCTTCATTCCCTGCCCCCCGTACCGCCGCCTTCCTCATCAACTTTTTTATGCGGCTCCACCGACAGGATAATGACAATCTCTGTTCCTCGGCCCGGTGCCGAGTGAACCTCAATCTTACCATGATGGTTTTCAACAATATTATAGGTAATTGATAAACCAAGGCCGGTGCCCTGCCCCACGGGCTTGGTGCTGAAAAAGGGGTCAAAGATATGTTTCAGGGCCTCGGGCTCAATTCCACTCCCATTATCCCGAAAGCTGATATGCGCTTTGCCCCCGGTGAGCCAGGTCTTGAGCCAGATCGTCCCCCGCTTTTCAATGGCCTGAATGGCGTTAAGGAGTATATTCATATAAGCTTGGCTCATATGATCCCTCTGACAATAGACGGCGGGCAGATCCGGGTCGAAGTCCCGGATAATTTTCACCCTGTCCCGACACTCGTAACAGAGAAGATTGATGATGTTATTAAGCTCGGCGTGTACATCAACCGGTACAAATTGACCATGACTGGACCTGGAAAAGGCGTTAAGATCCTGGACAATTTTCTTTGTTCTTCTAACTCCCTCCTCGGCATTAGCCAATAATGAGATTATATCAAGATGCATCTCCCAGGCCGGAGAGGCTTTATGATTTTCTGCCATCTCCACGACTAATTCGCTGGTCATCCGCTTAATATTAGGTAAGGCCCCGGCGATAAAACTTATATTATTATTAATATCGTGGGCAACCCCAGCCACCAACTGACCAAGAGCTGCCATTTTCTCAGATTGCACCAACTGGGCCTGGCTATGCCTAAGATCGTCCATAGCGTTCTGCAGCTCCTCGGTACGAGCCGCGACCCGGCCTTCCAGAGTGCGGTTATATTCTTCCAAGCGCTCATGGGAATCACGCAGCCGGTTGTTCATCTCCATAAAGGCACTACAGAGAACCCCCATCTCATCCCGCCCGCGTGTAGAGGAGCATTTTTTAATTTGAAAGTCTCCGGCGGCAATCCGTTTAACCATCTCAGTTAAGGCCATTAATGGTTTAGAAACAACATTACGCAGAATGGCCGAAAGCCAAAAGGCCGAGAACAAAGAGCCAACCGCCGCCAGCAGTAGAATAAGTAATATCTGCCGTCGGCCTCGGGCCATATCACGCATGTCATCCTCGATAACGATACGACCAACATAGGTACCGTCATCAAGGATAATCTTCTGCGTAAAGGAACAAAATTCTTGCGTGGAAGCCCCCTTAAGCGCCACCGCCTTATAGCTGGCAAAGACCCGTCCCTGGTTGTCGTAGAGAATCACCTGCCGGACTGACTTGCGGCTCTTAAGGGTGGCAAGCACCGTATCAGCGTCCTCTGGAACATCAAACATGAGGGCGGCCTTGCAGTTGGAACCGACAATAAGAGCCAGATTATTCATATCCCGTTTATAGACCTTCTGAAAATGATTAACCACCAGGCCATAAAATGTCAGACAGGCGACCAGTACCGTCAGGCTGCTGGTAAGTATCAGAATCAGGGTTAGTTTATGTTTAATACTTACGTCACGCCAAGACATCATGCGGCCTGTGTCAATAGTTATAGGAGAGGGACAGATAATATTGCGGGTTCTCGGCCCGCGGCGAATCAAGGGGGCGGGTACCGTTAAAATAGGCAGGATGCTGATTGTAATTTTTATGCAGCAGTTCTTTAGCACTAAAGGAAAGTTTGAGATGTTTATCAAACTGATACCAGAGGTTGGCATCCATCACAAAAGACCATTTATCAAAAAGAGCCGCCACTGCCGGATCGGTCACTTTTGCCTTTTCATAGCGGGACGACTCTAACAGGCCGTTGGCTCCGGCAAAAAGGCCGGGTATAATTTCATAGCCGAGATACATCTTGAACATATGGACGGGATAACGAGTCCAGGTATCGTCCGCATTGGCCACCCGGATGGAGTCTTCAAAGGAGTCAAGCGGCCTGGAGTAGCTGTAGGACAGAGAACCTGAAAAGGGACCGTCCGGCGGCTGGTAGACCAGACTCAATTCACCGCCCACAGCCGTAATAACCTTCTGACTGTTGCCATAGGTAAAACCATTGTCCACCCAACCCTGGGTATCTTTGTAGCGGTTATAAAATAGGTCACTGCTGATATTCAGAGACTTCACAAGCCCGGTTATATCATAATTAAGTTCATAACTCTTCGAGGTCTCGGGTTTAAGCTTAATATTAGTGCCATTGGCCTTGTTCTGGTGCGCCACCCACATCAGCGGCCAGCAGTCGGCAAAACGGAAGCCCTCCTGATAAGAGAACCTGACCGTCTGGTTCTGGCTTATCTGATAAGCAAGAGCCAGACGTTTGGTATAAGCCGCCGCATCGTCAGGAGCGGGATAAGGGCCGTCGTTAAAGGGTGGTACCGCCGATATATCATGCCGGTAAATGGTCTTATCATAACGCAGACCGCCTAACAGGGTGAATTTACCAATCTGGGCCTGATCCTCGCCAAAGGCACTAAAGGTTTTCCACTGCCAGGGATAGGTATAGAATTTAAAGTATTTGGCCTCTACCCCCCAGGCAATCTTCTGGTTACGAAGACCGGTGTAATTATTGATCAGGGTAACGCCCATATGCAGTTCATCGCCATAGGCGTAATAATCCTCATTGCATTTCATGGCCGGGCAATCATTGCCATTGGTGGGTGGCAGACTAATATGGAGCCTCCGCACCTCATCAAGTAAGAAATTACTGAATACCGAGTGAGCCTTGAGACGATGATAATAAGGGATCAGGGTAAGGTTATTATGTTCATTAAGATGCAGTTTTATTTCCGGAGAAATGAGCAGATTCTCAGATTCCTGTATATAAAATGGAGAATAACGGCCGCCCCTGGCCTCGGCTGTTTTCTTGATTTCCTCCCGCCAGCTGGCACTGCTGGTAAGATACTCACCAAGCACCGGATCAACATTAGAGGCATGACTCAGCAACCCCTTCAGATCGACCTGCAGGCGGTCATCAGAGCGGCCAAACTGGGCCCGGAAGGCAAATTTGTAATTGCCATCGGTCTTGCCGACCCGGACATTATCAAGAAAGGTGGCGGAAGGTGTGCCATTGACCCCGTTTAACGTAGACCATTGAGATATGGGCAGAGTGTAATGCGGCCGGACACCATCATCTTTACTGTAACCGCCATAGATAAAATAATTTAAGCGCTCGTTAAATACCCGGCCATAACTGCCCTCCACCTGCCGGAAATCACCACTGCCCACCATGGTGTGCAGACGTAGCCCCTCCCGGTTCTTACCCGTGGCGCTGATCAGATTTATGGAACCATTGATGGCCCCCGAGCCATAGCGCAGAGTGCCGGGGCCGGTGGAGATCTCGATCCGCTCAATATCACCCAGCAGGGTGGTGGAAAGATCAGAACCGTTTATCCCCAAGATCTGCCGGTTATTGATATTGACATTATCGCGTAACATGATGGTCTTCGAGTTATTATCAATGAGCATACCCCTGACCCCAATGATGGTACCCTGATTACCATGAATAACGGTGGACATCCCCGGCACCTGGCGGTCAATATATTCCGCGATAGAACGAATTCCCATACGTTGCAGCTGCTCAGTATCAACAACATAATAACTGCCGGGAGCCTGGCTACGCAACATGGGAAAAAGGCCTGAAGACTGAATAGGCAAACGGGCCAGCTCGGCCATGGAAAGACCTAACAGATAGTCATACACCCCATCATCATCTTGACTGGCGGCAGAGGGTGGAACTGCGGTCGCGGCCAATGACGTCTGAAGTTTTTTTTGTGCCGCACTGCTGCCTGTTGAAGCCCCAAGCAACAGTATCAATATAAAAAAACCAGCCATAATTATGTTCATCCCCATTAGAGGAAAGAGCTGGCATTTTCCGCCCCAACTGTGCTTCACCGATGAGCTCCGGGAATACATATGGTTCTCCCCCCTGTAACTGATAATTAATTTGGCAACACCTTGTCCATCGATCGGCGGGCAGTACCCGCCCAACGCAGGACAAGCGGTTAATCCCGGGATAGATAGTTCCTGCTAATAGTGTTGGCCTCGCCAGAACCTT
This sequence comes from Deltaproteobacteria bacterium, assembly GCA_024274995.1. Classification (GTDB taxonomy): domain Bacteria; phylum Desulfobacterota; class Desulfobulbia; order Desulfobulbales; family VMSU01; genus JAADIV01. Next base: position 3,585 of record JAJSAA010000092.1, on the reverse strand, counting down.
CATACTTCATTGTGCCAGGGTAGCCGGGCATGGATGTGACAAACAATCAACCGGATCTCATCCGGATTGTGCCCTTAACGGTACATATTTTTTCACCGCTAAACGAATCTACCTAAAATTCGAAACGGTTGTCAATTGCTTTAACCATTTATTGAATAATAAGATACATTCAAGTATTAGATACCTGCAAAATACATGGGATGAGCCAAGGCATAAGAGGATCTGCCATTTTGGGAAAGCGCCAAGGAGCGGAGATTAGTACCCCCAAAACGCCGTAATGTTTTAGGGCTGGCTACTTTATAGTCCGTCCCTCTACGTCCCTTCCCCCCCCTTGTATGGGAAGGACAGGATGGGGGGTGAAAAATATGCCCAAAAACTATAAATTCAGGCGGCAATGCCCCCGGGGGGAAGTATTATAGTTGATTTTGTCTGTCACTAAAAAAGGCCGGTAATACTTTGATCTTGATGGCAGACAACACGCTACGTGGGAGGAGTATGGTCAACAGCGTACGCTCTAATTGGCTACAGAGGGATATAAAGTAATCCACTTTTGGAACAATGATGTTTGGCGGAATATTGCGGGAATTTTGAAAGTTATTTGTTCTGCTTTAATATAAATTTCCCCATCCTGTCCTTCCCCCACAAGGGGGGGGGGAGGGACGTAGGTGGTAATGTCTTGTTCTAATAATTTTTATTTGTGTCTGGCCTGAAAAATTGCGGCAAACTGAAGGTTGGGAGAAGGGTATTATTTATGGTCAGTGAGCGGCCAGCAGGGATTATAACGGTTGTCATCCAGTACTACCTGACGAGCCAGCCTTTTAGTGATATTAATCACCACCGGGCCTAAGAGATTGGCAGTCATCTCCTGCGGACGGCCCCGGGGAATAGTCAGGATCACCAGAATCTCCGGCGCCTCATCATCAGAGAGAGACAATTCATCGCTGATTAGAGGGCCAATCTCCGGTTCATAACTGATATTTAAGCGGGCCGCCTGCAGAACCGCAAAGGCCAGAGGTGGATTTTTAACGGCCTGCAGCCACCAGAAAGGTGAATCCGGGCCATGGGGAATTAAGATAAATTGCCGATCATCAGGGAAGCCCAGAATAGACGAAGTCATGGTAATAATCTTATCCTCATCTATTTCAATATCGCCAAAACGGCTTGTCTGAATCAACATACCCCGGCCTGCGATAATTTCAGCGGTGTTTTCCATGATTTTTTTATTTTTTCATAAATTATGAACTGCCGGGAGATACCCCGGTAGTGATTTTAGCGTTTATTTACAGCCTTACTACCCAGCAAACGAGCCGCAGTTTGCAGATCAAGGTCAACTCCGGCGGCAGCTTTTTTATTCTCTTCCATAATGCGGTTAAAAATCTCCTCACGATGGACGGTTACCGCCGCCGGGGCCTCAATGCCAAGTTTGGCCTGCCCCCCCTTGATCTCTAACACTTTTACCTTTATCTGATCACCGATGGCAATACTTTCACCGATTTTTCTGGTCAGAATTAGCATTTTAAGCCCTCCCTGGCTTTACTGCTTATCTTATACGTTTTATTACTGGTTTTTTATTTTTTTTGCGAATTCAGGTGTTGCTGTATCCATTAGAGCGTATAATAACATCAGGGCATATAGCAATACGCCCCTACAGCCGTGCCAATAGCGACCGGGGGGCGGCTGGTTAAATGTGTTGGGCGCGGCCCTTTGATAAAAAGAACCTGATACCACAAATTATTTTATGTTATTACATTAAGCCCTATTTAAGGAAATCAACCAGACTGAGCTGCATAGTCTTACTGGCAGCGGCCAGCGCGGCCTGATAGGCCGTCTCCTTAGTCTTTAATTCCATCACCGCCTTAATCATATCCGTATCCTGGACTTCGGAGAGGTTGCTCTTGGTGGAGACCTCCATATCCGTATAAATCTGGGTCTGTATGTTTATCCGGTTGGCCCGCGCTCCGAAGTTGGAAATCTGCTCCGTTAATTTGCTCATCAGGCTGTCTATATTATCCATATCCTGGCCAAGGGCCTGCTGCTGCATAAATTCCAGCGCTACACCGGTCGCCTGCAGAAAATTACTGCTGTCATCACTTAAGGCGATGGTATAACGGTCAGAGTCATCGGAACTTATCACCAGTTTACCGTCGGAATTCCAACTCGCCGAGACATGGGCAATACCATCAATACGGCTGGTGACGCTGTCTAAGGAATCAGTCTCCGGATCAACATTGATGGTCAAGGGTACTGAACGGGGCGGATAATAATCATGATCGGTGACTGTAACCGTAAAAGTCCCATTAGTAAATAAGTCCTCCGAGGGCAATTGATCTGCTGGTTCCAAGCCGGTAGTCTTACTATTAAGCAGCTGCGAGGTGGATGTCGCGGCATGAATACCGGTTACCGTGGTAAAATTTTTGTTTTCCAGTGCATCTTCCAGACCTTTCAAGGTCGTAAAAAGGGTGGTATCGACAATGCCGGTTTTACCGTTATCTCCCACCAGCATCGTGTTGGTCTTGCCAATCTTAATATTCAGGCTGCCGATTCGATCACCGGCGTAACGCACACTGCCCTCCCGATCGTGGATACTAAAGACATCAATACGCCCATCGCCTTTGGTATCACCCGGCTCACCGCTTACCGACGTACCGCCGGCCATCCCCAGAGCGCCCAGTCCCGGTTCGGTGGAATTAACCGTTGGCTCAACGGTCTCCAGAATAAATTTACGCTCGGAACGTAATTGCAGAATACCTGAATATACCCGGTTTCTATGTTCGACACCGCCGTTCAATCTGGTGATATCTTCACCATGCACCGAGGTCTGGATATGGATATTACGACCGTCCACGGCGGTAAGCTGCAGACCACCGTCCGCCCCCCGCGTCCCCTTAACCCCGGTGGCGGCACTCTTGGCGTTGATAGCATCCAAGAGGACATTGGTGGAGTCTTTGCCACTCACCATAGTTGGAATAGTGAATATATCTACCCCGTTTATCCGCAAATCGCCAGGATCAAGAAAGCGCGGCGTAGAGCCATAATCTATCTGCCCGTCACCACTTTGGGAACTCAGCCCCAATTCCTGGATAATCGTATCGGCAGGCGGTGAGGTAGTAGGGCTGGTAATAGTAAAAGCGGCATCCGAAGCAAACGATATCTCGCCGGTATTATGCGAATTATCCACCGCCTGATCGACATTACTGAGGCCGGAGAGGGTCGTTTCTCCGGCGGATAAACCAGCCACGACGATATTACTTTCGTCACCACTCTCCGTATTGGTTAGAACAACGCTACTTGCCACCCCGCCATTGGCCCCGCTACCGAGGCTGGCCGTAACCCCGGTCTGCTTGGTCAGCTTGTTAATGGCCGAGACGATATCCGAGGCCGCGGCGGCAGGGCTGACCCCGCCGGTGGTAAGCGCCACGGAAATCCCGTTCAAGGTAAAATCCAGGGCCTGAGGGCCGGGGGCGGTTGCCGCCGAGCCGGCGTAGAGGGTGGTGAGCAGCCCCTTGACCCCGGTGGTATTGCTGATGGCGTTAATTTCAGTTCTGGCATTAAAGGCCTTGGCCATATTAAGGCCGTTGGTCACCG
>JAJSAA010000091.1 GCA_024274995.1 Deltaproteobacteria bacterium | reverse complement strand
TCAAAAGACACAAAACTTACCAGAAAAACCATTTGTAAGATTCTCCAACAACTACGGGCAGATACTTTTCATAATTTTCAGGTGAACCCTGAAAGCTTTATTAAAGAGGCTGTAAAGATAATAAACAACGAAAAGGCCGCCACCTTAATAAATAATATAATCTATTCAAAAATAGATAAGACCTATAGTGACGAGATTTTCACGGTGAATAATTTCAAAGGTTCTTTAAGTGAGAATATTCTGGAAGTAAAACGCCATGTCTACGATTATCTGAAAACTGATTCCAAAACAGAAAGAACCTTTGCAACCGAACTGGAATGCGGGGAAGTATTAGTTTATGCAAAACTACCAAATGCCTTCAAAATACCGACACCGGTAGGAAACTATAACCCCGACTGGGCAATTGTTTTTGACACCGATAAATTCAAATATATCTATTTTATCGCAGAAACAAAGGGAACCATGGAGTCCATTCAGTTAAAAGAGATTGAGAAAAGGAAAATAAATTACGCTAAAAAACATTTTGAGTCTCTGGGGCATGCAGATATAAAATATGATGTTATATCGACCTATCAGGAGCTTCGAGATAAGGTGATGCAGTAATCGCAGTAATTTAAGCTTTGTTCATCAAAAAGGCACCAAAAAGCAAAGGGACTACCACGATAAAAGAAGAAACGGCAAAAACACGCCGGGAATTCTAATTCTGGGGACAGAATTCTGGGGACAGTATATATAACTTTTCGATTCTTCGCAGATCCCCACCCTGTTGGTGACTGAGCTGACCAGAGAGCATGTGACGGCCAGCCTTTCGGGTGATGGCGGGGATGAGCTGTTTTACGGTTATCGGCGTTGTGCTAAAGGGCAACAGATATGGAATAAACTTAAACGTCTGCCTTTACCTACACGAAAAATTCTGGCACACGGCATGTGTTGGTTGTCTGGGGATGTGGCGGGGGCAGGCTTGACAAATGCGTTTTGTCACGGGCTGGTCTTCCATTGGAAAGACCCCGCTTTTATCCGCATCCGCAATCGTTGGCAAGGCAGTTTAGATGGGTTTTACCAGGATGTTCAAGTGCGCAGGAGTTACGAGAGTTTTTTAATCCAATTTAGGGGTTTTTATGTCAGAAACACAATCATCGCCTCCTGATGGTTATCTCGAATGACTTAAAGATGTCAAAAAAGCGGATTCGGTCTGTCCAGCAAAAGGGTAGCTGTAGGGTAGCAAAACCCAAAAAGGGACACGGCTAAAAAGCCATAACCCCTTGACTTTACTGGTGGGCGAGGTGGGATTCGAACCCACGACCTTCGGCTTCGGAGGCCGACACTCTATCCAGCTGAGCTACCCGCCCTTGTTGGTGGGATGCAGAATTAGATACACTATCACGAATAGTATCGTTCGTAAAGTCCTTTGTTTGGGGCTGCCAGCTGTGAACTGGTATTATTTTACTCTAAGCTCAACTTTAATGATTTTCTGGTGTCAGGGGTAATTCGGTAGTCTTGGTCTATTGCCTGATTCAGGAGAGCGGCTACCTTGCCTTTGTTAAGTACCAGAGGGATTTGTCGGCGTTGCGAGCGGGGAATTTTGCGATCTGTCATAAAGTCACCAACCTTTTTACTGCCCGGCCCGTTTACAGGGCTGAAGCGATCCCCAGAGCGGTAGTTTCTGATGCTGATGGGGAAATTTATAAGGGCATAGTCAAGGAAACTGCTTCCCGCTTGGCGTAAGGCCGCGGGGCTTGGCGGGGTGGTAACTTCAACGACGAGCTGCCGGTTTAAGGCTGGAAGCTGGTAGACTCCCGGGCCGGGAATAGTGTATTCAAAACCGGGGCCGTCTAAGTCGACCAGGTTTTGACGGCTGTTTGTCTCGCCTTGGGGACAGGCCATAATCAGCCGGCCATTCTCCAGCCAGGCCCGCAGGCCGCGGCCGAGGTGTATAATATGGGGATGAGCCGCAGTTAGATGGATTATGGATTCTATCTGCCTCTGGCCCGGCCGGCGCTTTAAATGCCAGAAGGCCTTTTCCAGCAATCTTCTTTTGATGGCGAGCGGCTGGTCGGCAAAGGCCTCAAGGTTGATAAGCAGGCGGCGGCCTTCTACCTGGGTTGTCTGCCGCCAGGCCTTGTCCGTTATCTCGGCCAGCAGCTCATCCTCGGCCTGTAATATGGCGGCGGTTCGACATAATACCTCTTTTAAGGCGGGATTAAACTCCTGGATCAGGTGAGGCATGAGGTCTAAACGTACCCGGTTTCTAAGATGTTGACGGCTGCTGTTGGAGGAATCGGTTAGACTTTCGATATGGCGATCCTGCAGATAGGTGAGAATTTCCTGCCGGGCGACAGTCAACAGCGGCCTGATAATCTCATCGCGCCGCATCCGCATACCGGCCAGCCCCTGTCTGCCGCTGCCTCTCAGCAGACGGATGATTACCTCTTCAGCCTGATCG
>JAJSAA010000090.1 GCA_024274995.1 Deltaproteobacteria bacterium | reverse complement strand
CCACGCCGTTGGCCGCCAATGAGGTGAATATTTTTATATTGCCGCCGCCGGGGATGCCGGCCAGTCTTGCCGGCCGTAAAATTGACGGTTATATCGTTGCCGAGCCCTTTAACGCCCTGGCTGAGCTTAAAATTGGCGCCAAGATCATGCGTTTTACCGGCGATATGTGGAAAAATCACCCCTGCTGCGTGGTAGTGATGAAGGACTTTTATCTTAAAAATGACCCGATATTTACCCAGAAGGTTATTAATGCCATTGTCAGAGCTCAGCTCTGGAGCAAGGAGCACCGTCTTGAGACGGCCCATATTCTTTCCCGGCAGGGTGGTAATTATCTGCCGGTATCAGAGAAAGTACTGCGCCGGGTATTTACCAAATATGATCTCAAGACTTACGGCCGCCCCAATAAACCAGCCGCCATTCAGCACCCGGAATGGAAGAGTAGCCGCATAGACTTTCAGCCCTGGCCCTATCCCTCGGCCACCAGCTTTATTACCCGCGCCATGCGGGATACTCTGGTTGAGGGGGATCACAGTTTTTTGTTCCGCCTTAAGCCGGAGCAGGTCGCTTCGGAGCTGGTGGATTATAAATTTGTTAAAAAGGCCATTGAATTGATGGGTGGTATGGGGCGTTTCGGGGAACTTGACTTTACCAGGCCCTGGGAACGGGAAGAAGTGATTGCCATATGAAGATGTTACAACTCTGGCGTCAGTATTTTATTAAACACAGCCGCCCCTGTCAGGCGGAGGATTGCGGTCAAATATTTGGCCGCTGCCGGATTTATTATATTTTAGGCGGCCTGGCCGTGTTTTTTGTTGTCTGGATTATTGGCGGTTATCTGATCTTCAGTCGTCCGGACTTTAAACAGTTTTCTGGTTTTGAACCTCTACCCACCTTTAAAGCTTTTGTTAACCTGTTGAAAGAAAGGCAGTTCTGGGGGTCAGTACTGGCCAGTCTACGGCGCATCGGGGTTGGAATAGGGATTGCCTTTATCATTGGCATGCCCAGCGGTTTGCTCATTGGCTATTACCGTAAACTGCAATTGGCCTCCTACACCCCCATTCAGTTTATCCGGATGATAAGCCCCTTATCATGGATGCCCATTGCCCTGCTTGTTTTTCCATCCTTTGAAACGGCTATTTATTTTCTCATTACCATGGCCACGGTATGGCCCATCATGCTTAACACCACCATGGGAGTCTCCAGGGTTAATAAACAATGGCTGCAGATGGCCCGTATTCAGGGGGCAGGTTCCAGGGCGATTATCCGGCGGATTATCCTGCCGGCCTCAATCCCCTATATCCTTACCAGTCTGCGTCTTGCCCTGGGGGTAGCCTGGATTGTTCTGGTACCGGTGGAGTTTCTCGGGGTATCCAGCGGCCTGGGTTATCTGATTAATGATGCCCGTGATACTATGGAGTACGACCGCCTGATGGCTATTGTGATGGCCATCGGCATCATTGGCTTTCTGTTAGACGGCTCCATTCAATTATTGCGGCGTCTCTTCCGCTGGCATTGGGTATAATTAAAGGCCTGCGGGGATAACGTGATTAGCGTGAAATAATTTTGCCGTTCTGATATTTAAAAATTTGGGGCCCCATCTCTTCCCGCAATAATAATTTATGGTCACCGAACTGGATGGTACAGCCCGCGAAAATATGTTCAGTAATCCTTATCCTGGCATCCTCTAAGATGCGCTCTATATCTTCAATAATCTGCCGCCGTTCTTGTTTTAACGTTTGAGCCTCCTTTAATATTTTATTAAAGACGGTTAACAATTTTAGAAATGGTTTTTTCTTCTCGGCGGTGAGAGGGGCGAGAAAAGACTTTATTTCGTCCTCATGGGTGAGCTCGAAGGGCAGTGTTCGTGAAATTCTGGCTATCCCCTCCCGGCACTGATTGATTCTGCCCTCTATCAGCTCTTTTTTACGGAGCAGTTCCGGCTCTGGTTTGATGGCCAGGGTTGTCTCGGCATTGGAGGGGCTGCCGACGGTACTGGCTTGAATCTCTTTGGATGAGCAGATAATCCCGCCCGCCGCACGGCCGCTTTTTTGGTGCTGCCCCTTTAATATTGAGATGGAGCCAAAGGCGCGGATCACGGCGTTAAAGGCGTAGCTCGCGGTTACCGCGTTGCCGCGCACCAGGATCTCGGCATCCTGAATAAAGGCGGTATGAAGATTGCCCATGACAATAATCCGGCTGTCGGAGCCTATAATACCACGGCCGATAATGAGATCACTCTGGGCTATGATCTGAGCGCCGTTCTCTACCCCGCCCTTGATCTCGAGATTACCCTGGGCCTGAACCTTAAAGCCGGGAAATACTGAACCCGTAATTATCAGGGCTGATTTTACATCCAGATTGCCGGTTTCATAATTAACGTCACCGTTAACCTTAAAGATATCGGTAATGGTGAGATTATTGCCGATAAAATTTACATTGCCGGTACGGGCGGCGTAATAGAGGGCGTTTTCCTCATCCATCTCGACCCGGATACTGGCATCGGTAGTTATTTTTAAATCCCGGCCATCGTAGGCCTTGATGGTCTTGGCAAAGAGATCGAGGCCGTTTTTACCCTTTTTGACTAACTTCTTGCGGGCTACCAGCATGCCCTCATTTACGCTGACCACGGCGTTTCTTTCCCGGAGATCAATGGAACCATCGGCCCGCAGTTCTCCGGCTTTTTTAGCCATTTTAATCTCAAGGGTGAACTCAGCGTCTCGGCCGGGTTTAGGGGGGATGGCGGCGGCTATTTTGGTCATTTTGGCCGTTTTTTTACCGTCCTTTAAGCTCTGGCAGAGTTTATGAATAAGGAATTTGACCCGACAGGCTTCAACTACACCGATATTTTCTAATAACAGCTCAAGGTCCTCCGGTTCAGGATAACGGGGGCCGCCTATCTGAGGCAGGTTGACATAGAAGGCCAGCATCTTATCGGGCGTAATCCAGATGGGCGGCAGGAGTTTGAAGACCTCGTTTTCTACCAGGAGATAACCGTAGGTCAGGGCCCGGAGAACCATGTCCTTGTGGTCGAACTCCACATTTTGCCCGGCCGCAGGCATTGGATCCTCCAGGGGCGGTATCTCTCTGCCCAGTATATCCATGCCCGGTTCGGCCTCGAAGTTCTCTTCAATATGGGCGATAATGTCACCGGGGTTCAGGGCCGTTACCCGCACTGAATCATGGGCGATAATGTCCCTTTCTCCGGCAGTTAACAGGGCAGAGAGACGGGTAAAATCGAACTTAAAGCCGCCGGCCGTCCAGCCGCCGTCGCTTAATCTCTGTAATTCGTTGTAGATAACCGTGCGGCGGCGGCCCGGTCGGCGCCCCTGGGCGATAATCATGGCCTTGGGCTCTCCCGCTACGGGTGAAGCCAGGGCCTTTTGCAGGGACTCCAGATCAATGCCGGTGTTGACCCCCAGTTTTGTCAGGGCCGTCTCAACCTCAGGCAGGGCTGGCAGCTGCTCCGCCGCTCCTACCCTTAAAATGGCCTCCATCTTATCGGCGCTGAGCTGGAGATTCAGTTCACTGACGGGTGGAACCTGCTCTTCTTCCGCTAACAGGCTTGGAGATTTGTAATCAGTGCCGTTATTCTTCTTTTTGATGCTGTCGAGATACAGAGCATCAAGAGAATCAATGGATTTCTTTTCGCAGCGGGCACTCAAGGGCTTAGGCTCCGATATTGTTTAAAATATTATCGAGGGACGATTCAATATCGTCATAACTCTCATAGAGCCGGCAATCCTTAATACCAATAGCCGCCTGTACACAAAATATGGAAAGAGTGTGCAGTTCGGCGGCACTCAGGGGCCGGGCGGCCTCTCTTTCCACTGCGAGGACGCCAAGAGCCTCATCATTTTTTTTAATTGGCAGCAGGCAGTAAAGAGCGCTGTCAGCCTCTAAAAATACTTTTTCTTCGTTATTTTCTATTAATTTGCCGGCAGCTCTGGCTAAGGATAAATCACCAGCCTCTTTTTCGGTAAAATTGATCGCCGTATTGAGTTTAATAACGGCACCGTCCTTCTGGAGATAAAAGGCAGCTCCCTTTACCTCGCAGACCTTTATAATCACCTCTAAAATTTCATGTAACAGTTCCTCTAAGGAATGAATTGTCATGAGAAAACGCTGTACTCTATCCCGGCCTTTAAGTTCCCGCACCTTACTCTCTAATTCGGCGGTTCGCTGGCGCACCTTTTCCTCAAGATGCTCATTTATCTGCTCAAGCTCAATGTTTTTATTCCTTAATTCAGCGTTAAGATGTGCGTTTTCAGCTTTAAGAGCCACCAGATTTATCGCCTCGCTGATGGTCTTTCTCAGTTCTTCGTCATCCCAGGGTTTAAGAATATAACGATAGATCCCGCCCTGATTAATGGCATCTACGGCGGATTTTATATCGGCATAACCGGTGAGTACCAGGCGGATACTGTCGGGCAGCAATTCCCTGACCCGGTGCAGGAATTCCGCCCCGTTCATCTCCGGCATGCGCTGGTCGGAGATGATGACTGCGGGCCGCAGACCGTTATTAATCAGCTCAAGGCCCTCCTGGCCGCTCATGGCGGTATGAACTTCATAGTCTTCATCTATAAAGAGCCGGGCCAGGGCCTTTAAGATATTTTCTTCATCATCGACAAATAAGATTACTGGTGCCATTGCCGGCTCCTTTAAGTTTTAGACCT
>JAJSAA010000089.1 GCA_024274995.1 Deltaproteobacteria bacterium | reverse complement strand
ATGATTGGTTTTGCCTCACAGATTATTGGTAACTCCGGTATTAATATCGCCAGCTATAATAATCAGAGTAACGGTCGTATCGGTTATAACATTATTGACCTGGAAGGCCTGCCCGGCCCAGAGGTTATTCAGACAATAGAAAATAACTCCGATGTTGTGCGTGTCCGCCTCATCCAATTCTAACGACTGACCTTAGTCCGCCGTTAGTCCATCTGTTGCCTTTATCGACAACTTGTAACTATTCAGGAAAGCTCAGTAATAAAGAAATGATCACTCTTTGCCCCCTCCTTTGATCAAGGCTCTTTGTCACAAAAAAACAATTTCGAAGTTGACAGCAAGCCATTTAAATCTGATAAATTCTTTTTTTCTTCCTCCAGAGTGCTCCCACCTTCACTTGCCTTTCAACACCCTTTAGGTTTATATTTATGGGAACTATTCAGCAGCGCCCAAGCTTCGTGCCGTTTTAAGGGTAAGCGAGCCTGCGAGACTCCGATATACAGAGGTATTATCGGGGTACTTAATTACGCACAGCAGGGCGTCCCTGAAACGCTTACATTTCGAGAGGTTATAAAGTCAAGAGTGTGGTTTATTGAGCGCTTACTTTTAAGGTTCCTGCTCAAGAAAACATAAACGATTTTACAATTCATGCCTAAATCCGGACATACCATAAGATATCGCCTGATCCGCCTGTACTGCTTAAGCTTTGCGATTATCTCCCTGATGATTATCGCCTATTCATGGCAGATGCTGTCCTTTGGGAAGAAAATGACCAATCTGGAAAATGTCCACGCTCTCTTTGATAATGTCCTGGAGATGCGGCGTTATGAAAAAAATTTCCTGCTGCATGCCGGGGGCGATAATCTGGAAAAAATCATCTTCTACCTTAAAAAAGTGGAGGGGAACGTTAACGAGTCGGGCGCAAGCATATCTCAAATTGCCGGTCAGGCAAGTTTACAGCACTTTCGCAAGGCCTTGCGCTCATATAAGGCAATATTTCAGCACTCATCTCCTGCAATACCGGTAAATCCAGAGTTGGTCAGGCAGCAAGGTAAAGTTCTGGCGGATTTTACCGATCAACTGCTCTCCATCCAACACCCCCGAATCAGACATGAATTAAAATTAATTCTTTATAGTTATATAATAGTTACCGGCCTCTTCTTCCTCGTCATTCTACCACTTTTTATGATGCGGGTTAAAAGCATCCTGCAACGCATGTCTTTTCTGCAAAAGGCCATCCATGACCTGGCAAATGACAATTTCACCCCGATTCCCGACTCCAAAGGCGAAAACGATGAAGTCTCCGAGCTGCTCCTGGCTTTTAATAAAATGGCCGAAGAGCTAAACGCCAAACAGAACCAGTTGATCCGCTCCCGTAAATTAGCGGCAATCGGTACCTTTTCCTCCGGGGTAGCCCACGAATTAAATAACCCCCTTAATAATATTTCTCTCTCTGCCGACACCCTGTTAGAGGAATATCATACCCTTAGCGCCGAGGAATCTAAGGAGATTCTTACCGACATTATGGTTCAAACGGAACGGGCCGGCAAGATTGTCAAAAACCTGCTGGACTTTTCCAGGGATAAGGCTCCTGAAACGGCCACCCTTAATATCGGAGAGGTTGTTAATCCCACCATTGATCTTATTGCCAATCAACTGAGAATCAATTCCATCTGGGTTGAAAATTATATCCCGGCCGACCTGCCGGAAATCAGCGGTGATCTTCAGCAGCTGCAGCAGGTTTTTCTAAATCTCTTCCTGAATTCCATCCAGGTAATGCCGGATGGCGGCTTGATCCATTTAAAGGCTGTGGAGGAGCCGAAAGGCTATATTCAGATCAAGGTCGGCGATACCGGCAGCGGCATCGCGCCGGAGCATATAGAGCATATTTTTGCCCCCTTTTATACCACTAAGGAGGTTGGCAAGGGCACAGGTCTCGGCCTGTCCATTGTTTATGGTATCATCAAAAAACATGGCGGCTATATAAAAGTTAAGAGTAAAATAAACGTCGGCACTACCTTTGCCGTTTATTTACCCCTCGCCGCCGCAGACCAGAGGAAATCAATAAAATGAGCATGCGGGTTGCTGTTATTGATGACGAAAAAACCGCCGGGCATCTCGTCAAAAGGGTTCTTGAACAGGAGGGCTTTGCCGTCGAACTCTTCACGGCCGGTCAACCCTTCTTAATCCGCATGAAGCAGGAACCCTTTCAGATTGTTTTTATAGATTTACAGCTGCCGGATATAGACGGCTTAACCATTCTTAACCTCGTCAAACAACTGAACGAAGACACCGAGGCCGTCATCATAACTGGCCACGCCTCGATAGAGACCGCCTTAGACGCCACCGAGAAGGGGGCCTTCCACTATATCACCAAGCCCTGTAAACGCCACGACATCCGCTTAGTAGCCCAGCACGCCCGTGAAAAGATTACGCTCCGGGCTGAAAACCGGCGCTTAAGACTGGCCATGGGCGGCGACGACAGCCTCTCCGGTTTTGTGGGGGCCAGCGAGGTCATGCAGGATATTTTCGCCATGATAAAGAAGGTGGCAAAAGTCAATTGCAATGTCCTGCTGCAGGCCAAAACCGGCACTGGCAAACAGATGGTGGCCAGAGCAATTCACTCATTAAGTCCGCGAAAAAACAAGCCTTTTATATATTTCAATTGTGGAGGATTTGCCGAAGAATTGATCTGCAATGAGTTGTTTGGCCATGAAAGAGGGGCCTTCACCGGGGCTGTAACCACCAAGGTCGGTTTGTTCGAGACCGCAGCGGGCGGCACTGTCCTGCTTGATGAAATAGGCGAAATGCCTTTATCTATGCAGGTCAAGCTCCTGCACGTCCTACAGGAACGCCAGATTTTAAGGGTGGGCGGCACCAGCCCCATTGATCTCGATATCAGAATAATCGCCGCCACTAATATTGACTTAAGAACAGCCATTGAGCAGGGTTCCTTCCGGGAAGATCTTTTCTACCGGCTTAATGTGGTGGGTATGCGCCTGCCGAGCCTTACTGAAAGGCGGGAGGACATCCCGCTCTTGAGCGCCCACTTTATTGACAAGTTCAATCTGGCCTTTAATAAAAAGATTAAAGGCTTTTCGCCCCAGGCCCAGGAGCTGCTTAATAATTATGATTTCCCCGGCAACGTCCGGGAATTAGAGAATATAATCCAGCGCGCCGTGGCTCTGGCGGACAGCAATGAGATCCTGATTCGTGATCTGCCCGCCCGGCTACGCAAGACAAATACACCCAACCTGACAAATCCCCCCCCTCTGATGTCCCTGGATGAGATGGAAAAGCAACACATCTCCACCGTCTTAAAACAGACCTCTTATAATAAAAATCTGGCCAGCAGTATCTTGAAATTGCCCCGTACCACCCTATGGCGGCGCATAAAGAAATACAAACTGCGCCTGCCGGATGAATAATCCATTTTGAAACACCGGGCTAAGCAAAAAGGCCGCCATGCCCTTGCGTTACTGAGTTTTCCTGCCAGCAGACGCCCTTGTTTCTTTTTGAAACAAGGGCTATTCCTGTTTCAACTTCCCCGCCCCGAATCGCGCTCTGCCGCAGCCATATTTCACCGTTAAACACCGGCGTATCGCGCCAAAAAGCTGTTATTCCAATGAGTTATTCATTCAGTTGTTAGCCGGTTGCCTTTTATCTATCTATTTTCTATTTTTTTCATGCTTAATTGCTTGAATTATCGTACTTATAATTAAGTAAATCAATAATACTTAACATTTTTACCCGCCTGGCATCTATTGTGCAAAAGGGTTAAGTCAAAACGTCCAGCAACTGACCGCAGCCGCTATGTTTTTTATTTAATCCATATTGCGCCGAGATTAAATAATTTGAGGAGAAACGTCATGCCTGATTTACAAAAGCTGTATACGGGATATGATTAAGAAAGTTGGGATATGGGGAGAGGCATTTCCAGACTGCCGCCTGTTTTTTCACTGTCAGCAGCAGACAGGGCAAAAGCACAAGGGCACCAAGCAGAAGGGAATATAATTTTATTTGGTTTTGAGTAATTGGGCTCATATAAATTTAATCAAAAAGGAGATTAAAAGATAATGTGGCACATGTATCTTCCCATTGCGGGAAACAGCGTAAATATTATTACCATCTTTGGCCTGGGCGGCGTTGTCGGCCTGCTGTCAGGGATCTTTGGGGTTGGAGGCGGATTTTTGATGACCCCATTGCTGATAATGATTGGTATCCCCCCCACCGTGGCGGCCGCCTCGGATTCCAACCAGATTGTCGGGGCATCCACCTCCGGCACCCTGGCCCATTGGCGGCTGGGTAATGTTGACGTCAAGATGGGATTGTTACTTCTCGTCGGCGGAATAGTCGGCGGCACCGGGGGCGTCCAGGTAATCAAGGTGCTGCGTGCCATGGGTAATGCCGATTTTCTGATTAACATTACCTATGTCCTCATGTTAGGCGGGGTTGGCTCTTATATGTTCTGGGAAAGCCTGCAGGGTTTAAAGCAGGAGACCGAAACTTCACCGTCCCAAGGGACAGCAGCGGCAGCCCCTAAAAAGGAATCCACCTATGCCCGGCTGCTCAAAATGCTTCCCTGGCAGACAAAATTTGAAAAATCCGGCTCGGAGATTTCCATCCTGCTGCCTCTTGTTTTTGGAACTCTGGTCGGTGTCCTGGCCGCTATTATGGGAGTTGGCGGCGGTTTCATCATGGTACCGGTAATGGTCTATTTACTGCGGATGCCCATGCATGTCGTAGTTGGTACCAGCCTGTTCCAGATTCTCTTCACCTGTGTAAACGTTACCATTATGCAATCATACAGTAACCCTACGGTTGACTTTGTTCTGGCCCTTCTGCTGTTAGCCGGTTCCACTATCGGTGCCCAGTT
>JAJSAA010000088.1 GCA_024274995.1 Deltaproteobacteria bacterium | reverse complement strand
ACCCGCCTGCTGCAGGACATCAACCAGATTATTCAGGAAACCAACCGGTTTAATTTCAGGCTTGCCGGCCTCTACTGTGTTTATGGTCTGCCCGAGCAGTTCCTGCAGGCGGGCCATGCTCATCATTTCCTTGCCGCCCCCCCCGGCCTTGCCGCCAGCGGTCAACGCCTGGTTAAGACTGTCCGGAAACATCTCCAGCAGCTGCCCTCTGGTAAGTCCCGCCGCTCCCAGCATATCCCGGAACTGCCTCATATCGGCGCCAGAGACCTTAACTGCCCGCCAGCCGTCATGGGCAGCGCGGCCATTCGTTGTCTGAAGCCTGGCCGCACTTAACTTTTCAAGACCTTTAAGATAGGCATTAAGGTCAAAGCCGCCTTTATCATTAACGCTTTTGGCCGCCATGGCGGAGAGGGCGGCAGGATCAACTCCCATACGTTCAAGCATGGACTCCATAACCGGCAGATCGGTCTCCGGGGCTGTAACCTTTCCCGGCTGCCGTATGGCCTGAAAATGTTGTTCCAGGGTGGCAAGTATATCCTGCAGATTTATCATGCCCTTATCATGCAGTTGTCTCTGCCAGGCAGCAAGTTCTTTACCATTCATCCCGGCCTCGGCTGCCAGCTTGCGCAGCATATCCATACTGTTAAGCTGAAAACTCCACTCACCGGCATCATGCTGATTGGGCTGAGCTGACAGATTTTTGAGATCGGCCAATAATTGCTGGAGAAAAGCGGCAATATTTGCCTCTGAATCATCATGTTTATTTTCGGTCTTTGGCCGTTCCTTGTCCTGAGGCGCCTGTTGATCTTTAATAGTACGATGCTTCACCCCCAACTGAGTACTACGAGCCCGGCGTTCATCCCGTACCTTTTTGTTGATATAACGGGCAAAATTGTCCTCCCGCCCCGGATCAACCTGAGCCCTGGGATCAGGCCGGCCGCCAGGCCGCGTATCAGCAAGGTAATTATTAACCATTATATTTGACATTTATCTCTCCCTCATTGTCCGCCTTGCGGTAAAGAGCTTACAAGCATCATTTTCAGGCCAAAGAGACCGATGTCCATCCATAAAGCAAGGGTCGTGCCATAATCCGCAAGCATAAAACCCTGCTGAAAAAAACGTGGTCATTAAGCAGTAACCACCATGAAATCAAGGGGTTATGAATTATTTATTTATGAAAGCTGTTGGGGGCGAAGCGGATTATAGCTATGATCGAAAAACGATGGGGAAATAATGACGACTACTGCCAAGGTCATGAGGCAAAAAGGGAGGAATTTTTTTCCGGTCTGGGGGAATAAAAAACAATGGGACAGCAGCTGGTGGTATCTATGTTGGCTTCCTTCCCGGAATTCAAGATTGAGACACCAGCGTCCCTGAAACGCTTGCATACGATCGCAGTCGTACCGCTACCTTTCGAGATGTTATAAAGTCAAGAGTGTGGTTTGTTGAGTGCTTACCCATGGTCAGCTTTTTTAGAACAGATATAAGTCCGTTATATGCCAGGAAGATGCCTATTTGCGGCAACTGGTTCGGTATATTCATTTGAATCCTCTACGGGTAAAGGTTGTGATTGATTTGCAGGCCCTGGATAGCTGTCCCTATTGCGGGCATAGCGCCTTGATGGGAAAGAAAAAGCGGGAATACAAGCTACTGAATATGTATTAGGCTTCTTTGGCAGAAGGGTTGGTGAAGCACCGATTATTGAGGTCTGCGGCCTGCGGGACAGGATAAATTCTATCTGACTATTCAGCGGCACCCCTGTCTTTCACCTAATTGGGCTTTATCGAATACGACAGTACTGCGACTGCCCGAGAAAAACAAAAAATTGTCTCTCTCTCTCCTTACTCAAATTATTCCTCTTATTTTTCATAAAGAACAAACGGCATTCTAATCAAAACTTATTTTTAGGCTGCTACCCTGTTTTTCAAAAGGGAGTCCCGTCGTGGGACTAAAAAAGTTCTGAAGTCCAATGAAAGGAGGAGTGTGTTATGAAAAAGATTTTGCGTCCAGCTGTATCTCTGCTCACCGGGTTTTTTGTCCTGTCTCTAGCGGCATTACCACCAGCCGCTGCTGCCGATAGCATGAAAAAGAACAAGAATGACACCCCCAAGAGCCTAAAAAATGTCCATAAAATGCGTTTCAACCAGCGTCGTCCCAGACGAGCCAAGGCTAAGAACATCATCCTGTTCATTGGCGATGGAATGGGAATTTCTACAGTAACAGCGGCTCGAATCCTTGAGGGGCAGTTGCGAGGAGAGAATGGCGAGGAGAATTTTCTCGAGTTTGAGAACCTGCCCAACGTGGCTTTGTCCAAGACTTACAACACCAATCAACAGGTGCCTGATTCAGCCGGTACCATGACCGCCATGATGACCGGAGAGAAAACCAAGGCCGGTGTAATTTCTGTTGATCGAACAGTAACTCGTGGTGACTGCGCCAGCGCTAAGGGCCATAGTCTGCGTACCTTTCTCGAAGAGGCGGAGATAGTTGGTAAATCCACCGGGGTGGTTACCACTACCCGCCTTACCCACGCTACACCGGCCGCCACTTATGCCCATGTGCCGGAACGTAATTGGGAAGATGATCACGATTTACCGGCTGAGGCCGTAGCCAACGGTTGTAAGGATATTGCCCGTCAGCTGATAGAATTCCCTTACGGCAATGGCCTTGAGGTTGCCATGGGCGGCGGCAGACGCAATTTCTGGCCGCGCAACGAGGCTGACCCGGAGGATACAGTTAAGACCGGAGAACGCGATGATAACCGCAATCTTGCCGAGGAATGGGTCAACAACTACAATAACGCGGATTTTGTTTGGAATCAGGCCCAGTTTGATGCTATTGACCCAGCTAAGGTAGACCACCTGCTGGGATTATTCAATCGTTCACACATGCAGTATGAATATGACCGTCCCAATGATACCGCTGGAGAACCGTCTTTGTCTCAGATGACGGCAAAGTCCATCGAGATACTTAAGAAAAACAAAAAAGGATTTTTCTTAATGGTGGAAGGCGGTCGTATTGATCACGCCCATCACGCCGGCAATGCCTTTCGGGCTCTGACCGATACCATTGAATTTTCCAAGGCCGTTAAAATGGCTGAGGAGATGACCAGTGATGCCGATACCTTGATAATCGTCACTGCGGATCATAGTCATGTGTTCACCATGGGCGGCTATCCAACCCGTGGTAATCCTATTTTGGGCAAGGTTATTGGTAATGATTCCAGTGGCAGCCCAGAGCCCAGCTATAAGCTGGCCAAGGATGGTATGCCTTTCACGACCTTGGGCTACCAGAACGGCCGCGGTTTTGCCAATCTTGCGATTGGTGGTGACACCCATTACGGCGTACCGATAAACACGGGACGGGTAACGGATCTCACCAACATTGACACGGAAGGCCAGGGCTTTCATCAGGAAGCGTTGATTCCGCTGGAGTCAGAGACCCATGCCGGTGAGGATGTAGCTATTTACTCCGGTGGCCCCGGATCTCGGATGTTTCATGGGGTACAGGAGCAGACCATTGTCTATGATGTTATGGAGAAGGCCGGCTTTACTGGCAGATCATATCATCGCGCTGAACGGTAATAAAAAATAGACCTGACAGCAGCAAGACAAGTAATGCCCGGGGGAGTTTTCTCCCCTGGGCTTATACTTTTACTCCGGTTGTTTAGATGGCTTTTTGCTCACGTAATTTTCAGCCCTCGCTAAATAGTTACCAATAATTTAAAGGTAATACGATATGAAATCTACCATATTTATTCTTGCGGTCTACCTCACCACACTCTGTTTTACATTACCGGTGAATGCGGCCGAAAAAACCGGAATCAGCCGGCCTCTTACCGCTCTTTTTGAGAGCCGTGTCATCGTGTTTGGGCACCGCCCCAAACATTTCAGCCGCTTATGGCATTTTATCCGTCAAGCCGATCGGATTGAAAAGCAGATACCCGATCAGCAGCGGGACGAAGTATGGTTCAGAGGCAAGGACGGCAGTTTAAAGGCCTATCAGTTCATCTCCGATAAACATCGGATGGTCATTGAATACAACAGGGGGGATCTAAAAAGTATCAGCAACTACCCCAGCTGGGATCTGGTGGCTACCATCCTGCCGGCTACATTGCGCGGTAAGCTTAAATATCAGGGATCCGCCAAGATTTTTGGTCATCCCGCCAGTCTGTACCGAGGGAACTTGAATGGCGCTGATGTCGAACTGACCTGGCTTGATGATGTTATGCTGCCCGCCAAATATCGCGAGATCAACCAGAGACGCGATACTCAGATTGAGCTCAAAAAGCTTTATAACCCCAAAGATGCGCCCTGGAAGGCAAGAATCACCACCAATTACAGGTTTATGGACTTTGCCGATGTGGGCGACAACGAATCCGATCCGGCCTTAAGAGAACTTGCTCACGGGCATTAAAAAAAAATCGCCGCAGCCCAGCAGAAGAAAATTACATAAGCGGTTATGACGGTTAGTCGTCATGCCTGTAATCATGCCTTACGGAACCAGCCGTCTTGCCAACAAAACGCTCAAAGTGATACCATTCAAAAGGATGCCGCCGCAATGTTTCTTCGAGTAGATCGGCGTATTGCTGGGCCGCCTCTTTGATGGCCGTTTGGCGCCCGGCCCTCATGGGTGATTTAATATAAATTGGTTTTGAGAGAGTGAAATGATAATTATTTTTCTGGTCTCCGAAGGTGAAAAAGATATATAACGGTGCCCCGGAGACCAAGGCGAAAACAAATGGCGCTTCAGGTAGTTGAGCATAATGATTGAGGAAATTCACCGGTACGGTGCGTTGTTCCTTCTGCCAGACTATATCTCCGGTTAGGGACACCAGACCGCCTGCTTTAATAAATTGCAGTCCTTCAACAACGTCAAAGGGCGAGCCGCCATTTTTATTAACACCGATTATTCTAATCCCTGATTTTCGCAGACTCTTTTTCTGGATCGCCTCAATTTCCTCTTTCTCCTTTATTCCCATATACAGCAGCAGCCTCAGGTCATCGTAGCGCGCCTGTAGAAGATGTGCGGCAAGCTCCCAGTTGCCCAGGTGTGACATCAGCAGAACGCCGCCTTCACCGGCAATGGCCCGCTGGAGATTCCCCCCGCCCTCGGAGGTGTAAGAAATCTTATCCCGGTCTCTAACCAACAGACGGTCGAAATATACCGTGGTGAAATTCTGGTATTGTTTGAAGGTACAGAAGAGGTGATACAGCTGGTTGCGCTCCGGGTACATAATTCCATAAAAACGGCGGCTTTCCGCCACCCGGCTTGAGAATAGAAAATAGCCGCAGGCTATCAGTCTGGAAATAAGCACAAATATCCAAGGGCCGAAAACATCTGCCAGTCCAACCAGGAAACGGTAAAGAAATCCTTTCATATTTTGGGGCGTCTGGAGACGCAGCTGGCGTGGCGGTGACTGAAAATACGCTTAAAAATCAAGCGGCTGAAGGTCTCTGAATTGCGCCAGAAATCCATTAAGGGACGGAAATGGGAGACCCGCTCCAGCCCTTGATGATAAATGACCGGCACTGCAGCTTCAAAAACTGGAATTTGATGCTGCCGGGCCTTGACTATGATCTCGACCTCAAACTGGAACCGCCGGGACTTGACCCCAAGATTTAAAGCCTCCGGGATGGGATAGAGCCGGAATCCGCTTTGGGAATCATCTAACTTCGGGCCGCCAGCCGCCCAGACCCAGAAGTTGGAAAACCGGCGGCCGAATTTACTTGTCCAAGGAATATGCCGGCCTGTCATCCCCTCTCGTTTACCAACTATAATACATCGTTGCCCGGCGGGAACAGCCTTGATCAAATTAAGGCTGTCTGCCGGATTGTGCTGGCCGTCGGCATCAATACTGACCGCCCACTTGCTGATTTTGGCGGCCGCGGTAAATCCAGTCAGCAGAGCAGCACCCTTACCAAGATTTATCTCATGCCGCAAGACAGTAATCCCTGGAATGGCATCTATAATCTCCGGCGTTCTGTCGTTTGAACCGTCATCCACCACAAATACTGGCACCTCAAGGGCCAGGGCCTGGCTGATCACGGCCGCGACCCGCTGCTCATGATTAAAGACTGGGATGATAACCGCAAAGTCAGAAATAGGCAAAAGTACTCTCCTTTTGTGATCTACAAAAATGCTATGCCCCAAGTTCCAGGCCCCATATGAACCCCCGAAGTTAATGATAAGGGGCTGACTAAAATTTCCGCTTTGGGTTTCAGACGCTCAACTCCTGCCCTTACGGAACCATTAACCCACTCCTTATTGTCTGAGTATTGCAACATAATCAGGCTGTGAGTATCATTGGGCAGTTTTTTCTCAAGTATATCAAGGGCAAACTCCAGTTGGGCGGCTTGACTTCTCAGTACTGTGACCTTTGCAGCCCCAGCCGAAGTGGGGCGGATAACGGGTTTCATCCGCAGCAAGTCCCCAACAAAGCCGCTTGATTTGGCCAACCGGCCGCCAGCGGCCAGGTATTTCAGTTTATCGAGAAATATATATTCTTCGGCGTTGTCGATAGCTTGTTGGGCAAATTCAAGTACGGCCGCCGGGCTGTCTGTTTTCTGCGCTCGGCGGGCTGTACTGAGCGCGATAAGCGCCAATTTACCGGAAGCAGCTCCGGAATCAAGCGCCTTTAGACGATTGTCAGGGTCAAACTCTTTTTTCCAGGTATTGACCACGGTGTAATTATTAGTGTAAACCGATCCCACGCAGAGATATAGAACATTGGCAAATTGTTTAATTAAGCTCTGATAGTGTTGATAACGCTCAAAGATAGAGGCCTGAGCGGTAGTTATTCTTTCGCCTTTTCTCATCCGGCTGTAGATTTGCCCGTGCCGAAACAGGCTCTCGGGCCGGGACTCATCCTTGGTTACAATGTAGCTGTCCAGCAGGGTAATGCCAAAGTTCTCAGCTGTTTTTCTGGGGATAGAACCGGCCGCGTCCGTGACGATATGGATGGCCTGTCGGGGCTGCCTGTGTGAGATATCTACCTGGTTGGCGGCATCTATATCGCTGTCCTGCCATTCTATAATGGCGGCAAATGAGGCCAGATTTTGGCGCAGCATCTCAGGGTCAGGGGTGTGGATATGTATTTTTAGAGATGATTTGTCAGGGATAACCACTATGCTGTCCCCAAGCTTGGCTAACTTCTCTTTGGTGTTTTGCAGGCTATCGACGTCCTGCCTTCCTCCCTTTAAAGCTGGATGAGGATTAATCAGTGCGTCAACACAAAAACTGCCGGTGAGGGCGGCCTGAAAGGAATCAGAGATAGCCAGCCGGCCCTTAAACAGATGTGTTACGGGGCAGAAAACAGGCTGCCGGCGGGCCAATTTCTGGAAAAATCCATCAAGAAAGATAAATATCCCCAGAGCGCCGGAATCAACCACCCCGGCCCGCTCAAGCTCGGGAAGCAGATGGGCGGTCGATATAACCGCGCTCTGTAATGGCGGCCTGATTAGAGCGGCAGCGGACTTTGGGGGCATTGATCTGTCAGCGAGAATCTCAGTTAGACGATCAAAGACTGTCAGCATTGTGCCATTTTTGGGATGCATTATGGACTGCCAGGCGTTTTCCCGCCCGGCGGCGGCCGTTTCGGCAAGCTCGGCAAAGGAGTCAGCCAGCACAAACTTGACCATAAAAGCGGCGGCGATATTACCGGAATTACCGGTAGCTGAGCAAGCCAGCCGGTGGATAAGTTCGGTTTTATCCGTCCTGATATTGCGGAAAGGCACCAGGCTGATTCTAAGATTTGTACCGGTATCGGCATCCACAACCGGATAGACATTAATCCGGTCAAGCAGGTTTGCCCAGGAAACTAAACATTCATAGCCGCAGCAATATGCCTCCCTCAACCGACTCATGAGGCCAAAAGGCGCTTTATAACTGTCAGGTCGTATTTCCCGGCCGCTGTCCGGGGGAGGTTGGCAGTCTTTTTGAGGAGACGGGGCCGGGCGTAAGGCTCAAGCTGCTCCATAAGCTTTTTTTTAAGTTCCTTAAGATCGATTGTGGCGCCGACAATCAGGCCGGCAATTATGCTCTGCCGGCCGCCGGGATCAGCCATGGTAACGACTAAGCAGTCATCAACCCCCTGCTGCGCCTTTATCTTGTCGCACACCTCTTCAAGATTGACGCGTTTACCGCCCACCTTAGTAACGGCATCGGTGCGGCCCTTGAGAAAAAAAGTATTATTGGGCCCAGTGGCAATTCGGTCATTGGTTGCGAAAAAACCTTGTTTATCTCTATGGGCGTCGGGGGCAATATAGGCTGAGCGCACGTAGAGATTCTCATGATGCGTCTGCCAGGCAACCGTGGCGAAGGGGGAGAAGGCCTCCTCGCTTCTGGCCCGCACCCTCACGGCAATACCGCCGGTTTCAGTTGAGCCGTAGACCTCGATCAGAGGGACATTGTTCTGGCGGTAAAACTCCTCGTTATCGGCTCGCGGCAGCATGCCGGCCGATGAAAAGGCCAGCCGGAGGGAACCTGCGGAGGTTTGACGATCCCTTAAAACACGATAATGCACCGGGACGCTGGCCAGAATAGTGGCTGAATTATTAATCACCGCCGCCGCAATTTCACCCGGAAAAGAAGGGGTCTCCGGCAGAACGGCGGCCGACGAAATTAAAGGGATGATAACAGAAAACAGCAGGCCGTAAATGTGATATGGCGATACCGTGGCGACAATCAGGTCTTTACTGGTGATCTGGTATTTTTGAGCCAGGTAGAAGGCCTCCGAGAAAAGGTTATTGGCGGTTTTGGACCAACTCCTTGGGGCCCCGGTCGAACCGCCGGTAAAGAGTTTCAATAACTCGGCATCAGGATCAATGGCCGGTAGCTTGTGAATTTGCCGGACTGGCCTAGGTTCAGGGCAAATTACCCTGGTACCGGCCGGAAAATCTCTTGGCCTGTCAGCTACAGCACTTGTGAAGCCAGTTGCCTCCTGCATCTCGGCCAGGGCGCGGCCCGAAAAGGCAAAGGGTAGAAGCAGGGTCGGGCCGCCGTAAAGCGAACTGAGAACGGCGGCGGCGATTATGGCCTTGTTCTCCGCCGCGAGGCAGATAACCTCTTCCCGGCAAGCGGGGGCGGAAAACAATTCTCTCAGCCCCTGTGCCATTGCATAAATCTCTGCGAAGGTATGCCCCGCCAGAACAAACTCTTTATTTGACCGGCAGGCGTTATTTCGTCGAAGCTGCCTGAAACACGCTTCGGTGTCAGGCGTATCAGTAGGCAGGCGGTTAGGCATTATCGGGCCTTTTTGCCAAAGGCCTGGTCCGCAAGCTGCCGGTCTCTGGGCTTAAAGGTATTATCCGCCACCTCTTTCTGCACCACCTT
>JAJSAA010000087.1 GCA_024274995.1 Deltaproteobacteria bacterium | reverse complement strand
GGGAGCCCCTACCAATTCAAATATATCCATTGATGGTGATGGATATAAACATATAACCAATTAATCGTGGCCTATCCCCTATTTCCAATCAAAACGCATGAAATCATGGACGTCCCCCTTTCTGTACTGCCTGTGGTATTCAGCGTGATGCCTAAAAGTAACGATAACCCCAGAGCGTAGTTTACCCCGCCTGTTTCTTCATCTTCTCGGCATCCGAGGCCCTAATATAGAGCGGTACGGCATTTGCTGGATCAAGAAAATTATCGGCCCGCCAATGGCGGACAGCCAGGCTGCCGATGGCAGCGGCGCGGGGGAAGAATATTGCTGGATCTGCGAAGTTGGCTATACCCGGCAGTTTATCCTGCAGTATGTCATGGTACAGAATCCCGCCATCGCCGATAAAAATTACCGGTTCCCGAATCTTGGCACTTAGCTCTTCCGGGCTGACGGCCATATACGAGCCTAAACGTTGGCATTCCCCGTCGTGCCAGCGGTAGAAAGCGGTATATACTTGGTTTTTGCGGGCATCGATGAGGGGGCATATTAAGAGATTCGTCTGAACCTGGGCGGCCAGACCGTCCAGAGTGGGTATGCCTATTAACCTCTTTTCTGCCGCCATGGCTATGCCCTTTGCCGCGGCCAGGCTTATGCGCAGGCCGGTAAAACTGCCGGGTCCCAGACTGACGGCAATGGCACCAATCGCCGGCCAGTCTAAACCGCTGTCCCGTAACATTGCCGCGATGCTGCCCATAAGACGTTTGGAGTGGGTGGCGGAGATGGTGAGGGATGATTCCGTCACGCATAAGCCGGGCGAGACCAAGGCTATACTGCCGCACATCCCGGAGTTCTCCAGGGCCATAATAATTGGCTGGCCGGGGGTGGTTATGCCATGCCTGGCCATGCCGTTCCCTTTATTTTCACGATCGTTCTTAATAATGATCCGTAAAGAAACAACATGACCCTAAGTGTGACCTAAGAGGCGGATAATATCATTATAAAAGACAAAGACCATCAGGGTGCCCAATAAGATTATCCCTATTTGCTGAATAATCTCCTGGGCGGAGATAGTCAGGGGCTTTTTGCGGATGGCCTCAATGACGAAGAAGGTTAAATGACCGCCGTCCAGAATGGGCAAAGGGAAGAGGTTTATTACCCCGAGATTGATGCTGAGTACGGCCATGAAGGAGAGAAAACTGTTCCAGCCGGCCTGAAATTGTTGGCCTGCCATATTGGCAATCATGATGGGGCCGCCCATGTCGCTGGCTGGAACCACCCGTTGAAGAACCTTCACCAGGGTCATAACCGTGAGATATATATATGACCAGGTCTGGGTAAGTCCGGCCCGCCAGGCCGTTATAATACCCTTTCTCTTATAGGCTATATCCTGCTTTTTGGAGATTCCCAGAAGATAACGCTTGCCCACCACCTCACCAAAAATATTTTTAATTTCAGAGATTTTGGCTTGCGCTTTGAGCTGGATAGACTTGTTACCACGCTGCAGGGTAATAGTTATTGGCGCCCCCTCGCTCTGGCGGATTATTTTGGAGACCACGGCCCATTTTAAAGTCGGCTGTCCATTAACCCTGAGAATTGTGTCTCCTGGTTTAATACCGGCTGCGGCCGCCGGTGAGGATGTGTTTACTGTGGCGATGGTGGTGCCGGGCAGGGGCTCCGGGATTCCAGCCACGGTATAGATAAAAGAAAAGACGATGAGGGCGAAGAGCAGATTGAACAGGGGGCCGGCCAAAACAACGAGGAAACGATGCCATACCGGGCGGTGGGAAAATGAGCCTCTGAGCTCGCTGGGGGCAATGGTTTCACCCGGTTGCTCGCCAAACAGCTTAATATAGCCGCCGAGCGGCAGGGCGCTGATGAGGTATTCTGTTTCGCCCCATTGCCGGGCTATAAGTTTAGGGCCAAAGCCGAGAGAGAACTTCAATACCTTGATTTTTAATAATTTGGCAGTGATAAAGTGGCCAAATTCATGCACAAAGATTAGTACGCCTAATAATATGATAAATGAAATTATCGAAGTCATATAGTTGTCTCTAAATCGGGTGGGATTGGGGGGCAGGGGATGGGCTGGCCGGATTTTTGTTTTCGTTTAATAGTCAGGGCCTCAATAATTGATTCGGCCTGTAATCGTGCCGCCAGATCTGCCTCAAGAACGGCGGTTATATTGGTCAGCGGCCGAACTGCGGTGAGACGCAGGGTTTCGGCCACGCAGAGAATAATTTCCGGAAAGCGTATCCTGCCGTCCAGAAAGGCATATACCGCTACTTCATTGGCCGCGTTTAAGACCGCTGGCCGGTCACCGCCTTGTTTTATGGCCCGATAGGCCAGGGGCAGGGCCGGAAATTTTTTGAAATCCGGCGGCTGAAAACTAAATTGCTGCTGAAGGAGATTCAGGGCTGGCAGTTCAAGCTTTATCCGTTCCGGGTAGCAGAGGGCAAAGGCGATGGGAATCTGCATATCGGGTACCGCCATCTGGGCCACCACGGAGCCGTCAATAAATTCAACCATGGAATGAACCACGCTCTGAGGATGCACCAACACCTCAATATTGTTTACTTCCTGGTCAAAGAGCCAGCGGGCTTCAATGACCTCTAAGCCTTTATTCATCAGGGTGGCGGAATCAATGCTTATTTTTTTACCCATCTGCCAATTGGGGTGGTTCAGGGCCTGGTCAGGAGTTACCTGCCAGAGATCCTTGGGGGGCAATTCCCTGAAGGGCCCACCGGAGGCGGTGAGGATGATCTTTTTTACATCCTGCTGGCGGCCGGCAGTCAGGGCCTGGAATATGGCATTGTGCTCACTGTCCACCGGTAGCAGGCGGACATGGTGCTTTTCAACTGCCCGCATCACCAGTTCCCCGGCCATAACCAGGGTCTCCTTATTGGCAAGGGCGATGTCTTTGCGGGCCTCAATGGCGGCAAAGGTGGGGGTGAGCCCGGCGGCCCCGACAATGGCTGAAACCACCATGTCGACTGCCGGCAGGGTGGCAACCTCTGCGGCCCCTTTGCTTCCCCAGCGTATTTTTTCACCCCATTCGGGCCCTAATAACCGGGCGAGCTGCCTGGCCGTCTGTTTATCAAGCACGGAAACAAGCTGGGGCTCAAAGGCCTCAACCTGGCGCCGTAAAAGCTCAATGTTACGTCCGGCCGCCAGACCAAGAACCCGGAAACGGCCGGGATATTGTTTAATCACCTTTAAGACATTGGTGCCAATGGAGCCGGTGGAACCGAGGATGGTTAAATGTTTCATTATTGGATGATCCCCAGCTTTATGGCGTAATAAAGAACCGGGGCGGCGGCGAGTATAGAATCAACCCGGTCAAGAATGCCGCCATGACCAGGCAGAACAGCGCCGGAGTCCTTGACCTGATGCGAGCGCTTGAAGATGGATTCCGTCATATCACCGCCCACTCCGATAATGGAGAGCAACAGGGTGATCAATATAAGTTTGAGGATGCTGCTGTCTGGAAAGATAAAAGGGGCGGTTATCATAGTTACTATAAGTGCGGCAATGAGGCCGCCCGCCAGACCTTCCCAGGTCTTGCCGGGGCTGATGGCCGGGCAAAGTTTATGACGGCCCAGGAGGGTGCCGGTGAAATAAGCCCCGGTGTCAGAGGCCGTGGTAATCAGGGTTAGAAGAATCAGCCATTGCCGGCCGCTGGCCGCAGACATTAACAATACAAGGTGGGCGGCGGTGAGGCTGATAAGGCTTATACCGCCGATGATTTTTGCCAGCTGGGTAAAATCATTGATCTGATCGCTGTAGATTACAAGGATAAGGGCAGTGGATAAAAATAAGGCCAGCATAAAGGCGGCCTGCATCTGGCTGGCCTGGCCGTTAAAGGCCCCGATAATGGGCAAAAGCGCCAGCATGAGGAAGGCTAAGCGCTGGCTCGTTGAATTTGGCAGGGCGATAGTAAAAAACTCATAGAGGGCCATGCCAGCGATAACAATAATCATCAACCAGAAGAATTTAAAAGAACCGAACAGCAGGACTAAGAGCCACAGGGCGCCGAATGTTACACCGGTTATAATCCTGTTTTTCATCATGGATTCCTGAGGTTATGACTGCTCTTGAACCTGCTCGCCAGTCTTGCCGAACCGCCTCTGGCGCTGTTGGTAATCGGCAATAGCGGAGATGAGATGGTTCCGCCTGAAATTGGGCCAGGCAGTTTCGATGATGTAAATCTCGGCGTATGAGGCCTGCCAGAGGAGAAAGTTACTGAGCCTGGACTCACCGCCGGTACGAATAATCATATCAGGGTCGGGCAGACCGCTGGTGTAAAGAAAATTGTTAATGGTGTTTTCGTTAATCGCGGCGCTTTGCAGATCACCGTTAAGACATTTTTCAGCAATGGATTTAACCGCCCGGATGATCTCCTGACGACTGCCATAGCTTAAGGCCAAATTGAGGATCATGCCGTTGTTGGCGGCAGTACATCTGATGGTGTCAGCTAACACGGCCTGCACTTCGGCCGGCAGTTTTTCCACCTCGCCAATGGCCCGCAGCTGGATATTGTTTTTGGTCAGGTTGTTCAGCTCCTGCTTGAGATAGGATTTGAGCAGGCCCATGAGCGTCTTTACTTCTAAGGCTGGACGTTGCCAGTTCTCGGCGGAGAAGGCGTAAAGGGTGAGAACCTCGAGCCCTAATTCTCGACTGGCTTCGACAATTTTTTGAACAGATTCAACTCCGACCTTATGACCGATGGCCCGTGCCAGGCCCTTTTTCTGGGCCCAGCGGCCGTTACCATCCATAATGATGGCGATATGACGGGGGATATGATCAGGGTCTAAATGCGGAATGGTCATTGGGATTTTAGACCGCCATAACCTCTTTTTCCTTCTCTGCCATGATGGCATCAATATCCTTTATGAAACGATCAGTCTCTTTCTGCGCCTTATCCTGCAGGGAGAAAAGTTCGTCTTCCGATATTTCCTTATCCTTTTTCTGCTTCTTGAAAATATCAATGGTGGCCCGGCGTTCATTCCGGATAGCAACCCGGAAATCTTCACTAATTTTCTTGACCTGTTTGACCAGCTCTTTACGCCGTTCTTCGGTGAGTTGTGGAATGGATATACGGATGACTTTACCGTCATTGACGGGATTTAAGCCGATATTGGCCTTCATGATTGCCTTTTCAATGCCCCCTAACATCTGGAGATCCCAGGGCTGAATTATAATCAGGCGGCTTTCGGGGATGGTCATGGTGGCCACCTGATTAATGGGCATCTGGCTGCCATATGATTCAACCTTAATACCATCAAAGAGCGAGAGCGAGGCGCGGCCGGTACGGATTTTGGTTAGTTCACGGCGATAGGCCTCCAATCTGCTGTTCATTTTCTCTATCATAGTACTGATAAAATCATTCATCACTGTCTCCTTGGATTATGGTGCCAACCAGCTGACCGCAAACCGCGTCAGCAATGCTATTCTTAATGTGCAGATTGAATACCATTATCTTAATGTCATTATCCATGGCCAGGGAAATGGCAGTTGAATCCATCACCTTAAGACGACGTTGTAAGGTCTCGCCGTAAGTAAGGCTGTCAAATTTAACCGCCTGCGGGTATTTAAGAGGGTCACGGTCGTAGACGCCGTCTACTCTTGTAGCCTTCATTACGACCTCGGCTCCGATCTCTAAGCCGCGCAGAACTGCGGCTGTATCGGTGGTAAAATATGGATTACCGCTGCCGGCACCAAAAATCACTACCCGGCCGCGGTTCAGATGATGTTCGGCCCGCTGGCGGGAATAAGATTCGCAGACCTGGGGCATGGCAATGCTGGACATAACCCTGGTCTCGATCCCCTGTTTGTTAAAGGCGGATTCAAGGGCCAGGGCATTCATTACGGTGGCTAACATGCCCATGTTATCGGCGGCTACCCGGTTCATACCCTTGGAGGCCATGGATACACCGCGAAATATATTACCGGCCCCGATTACAACCCCTATCTGAGCCCCAGTGGCCACTAATTTTTTTATTTCATCCCCCACAAAGCTTAGGGTATCCTGGCAGATACCAAAATCCCCCTTACCCATCAGGGATTCACCGCTGAGTTTTAACAGTATCCGTTTGTATTTTGCCTTCATCGTTGGGAGAGGAGCTATGGCCGTTTATTAAGCCTGTTTCTGAATAGGATTACTGACCTACCTGCATGCGGGCGTAACGCTTTATGGATATATTCTCGCCCATCTTGGCTACCAGTTCGTTTAATTTGTCCTGGATGGTTATATCCGGATTCTTGACGAATTTTTGCTCTAACAGGCAGACCTCAGAGTAAAATTTGTTCATCTTACCTTCAACGATC
>JAJSAA010000086.1 GCA_024274995.1 Deltaproteobacteria bacterium | reverse complement strand
CATTCCGGGCTCAACGGCGAAGCCGCCGCCTAAGCCGCTGTCGGCAGAGCGGTGTTAATATTTTTGGCCGCCGCCACTAATTTTTTATCCCGGCAGTTCATTATTACCGCGTCAAGACCGGCCTCAGCCAGCATGGGCAACAAACGGCAATGCAGGGCCGAGCGCTCTCCGGCGGCCAGGCAGACAGAGGAGTTACTGATGTAAGGTACAATAGGGACGTCTATGTTTTTATGCGTTTTGATTAATCGCTAATAAATTATAGACATCCCCTTTGCTCCAGAGAAAACAACTTACAATTTTTTGCGCCACCGCCCCAAACCGGCCAGGCCAACCAAACCGGTACCAAAGAGCAGCATGGTGGCCGGTTCCGGCACCGGATTATACAACTGATTCTGAATATCTACCTTTTTACCTTTCTTAGTGGCATAGATATTGATTACCTTTGTGCCCCAAAAATGCTGTAAGGATGTATCGTTATCATAAGCCATCAGATCAGCAGCCCATGCCGTGCCAGTTGAAGTATAAGGCCGCCCTGAGCCTTGCAGACCCCAGAGTACCTTTTGGAAATCCGCCTCGTCCGTGTTTGTCATCATAGCAGTATCATAAGCGCCGCTCTTATAGCGATAAAAAAGATAATCAACAGCGCCCTGCAGCTTACCAGCCCCCGCCGGAGCAGGATCATCGTAAAGACCGACTGTATCGCTTAAACCAGCCACGGGATACCATTTATTAAGCCAGACATACACATTCTCCTGTATACAGAAAGTTTGATATGTAAATGCCGTTGTCTGCCCCTCATCATGCGATATGGCATATGTCATTACACCAGCATTGTCGATGTGGTTGTAATCTATAAGTTTAACATAATCGCCCGCCGCAATGGATGCGGCCTGTGACAGACTGGCAATTCCGAGTAGCATCAGCCCCACTACGAAGCCAATCAAAGTATTTTTTTTCATCCATCTCACCCCTTTCAACTATACTTTTCAATATTAAAACATCAATAATTGGTTGTGCTCTTAACACCAAGCAACAAACGGGCCAAAACAAACCATTTCACACATTACGCTATGTTTTAAGGATGTTATCTGATTAAATAAAAAATGATCAGACAACAAAGGCATGTAAATGGCCTCAAAAAACGGAAAAGCTATTTAAAAATGTACGAACTCTAAAACAATCTGCGGCAATGGGGTAAATCACAGGATGTATTTCTGTTATAATTTCATCTGGTTACAAACGCCGGGCCAAATATCCGCAAAGCCGGAAATAATTTTCCGGCTTTGCGGATATTTGGCCCGGCGTCTAAAAACAGCAATAACCACTGGCATAGTGCTGACCCTGGTGAATTCATTGTGAAAGTGGGATAGTCCTGAGAAAGAAATGGCCAACCTGGATAACTTACTTGCCTTTTTCTTTTCACCGTTCGCATCTTTGATGCCTCCCTCGCTCGAGTAAACAGCAACTCAAAGAAAATTTATTGTGTGAATCATGCCCTGGTTACTTCCGTAAGTTCCGGTATTCTGGTTAATGCCGGCCATCTTCTTGAAAATCTGGTTTTCACGGCATTACGCAGAGTCACCCCTGACATCTTCTATTATAAAACTAAAGGCGGCAGAGAGGTGGACTTCATTGCCCAAATAGAAGATCGTTCCCGCCTATCGATTTTTACTGGATTTACCAGAGAAAATATAATTTTCCTTGTAATAGTTCACCAGCACCTCATCTCGGAGTCTGCGCTTACCTCGTCCGTTTCGGCCTTCTCACGTACGGGGAGTACAGACTCAAATGCCGAAACGGACGAATCTAAGGCACTGGTGAACTATTACAGTACTGAGGCAGCATAAAACTTTAGTGCCTTT
>JAJSAA010000085.1 GCA_024274995.1 Deltaproteobacteria bacterium | reverse complement strand
GACGCCTTTGAGCCCGTTCTCAGGGCCAAGCTCAAGGCGGTAGGCTCCGAGGTTATAACGGTACGTTTTGCGCCGGATAATGCCGAAATTATTGCCGCCGAAAGTAAGAATTGTCTTGCCAAGGGGGCGCAGCTTGTGGTCACCTCAGGCGGCATGTCGGTTGATCCGGATGATGTAACAAGAGAGGGGATCAAGGCGGCCGGGGCCGAAAATATTGTCTATGGTACCCCGGTATTGCCCGGCGCCATGTTCCTTTCCGGGGTTATTGGTCAGGTACCGGTGCTGGGACTGCCGGCCTGCGGGATGTTTCATCGTATAACCATCTTTGATCTTATCCTGCCCAGAGTATTATGCGGCGAAAGAATCAGCCGGGAGGATTTCGCCGCTCTCGGCCACGGCGGCCTGTGCCAGAACTGCGAGACCTGCCGTTATCCGGTTTGCGGCTTTGGTAAATAGGGGCTGTACCCGAATAGTTACTCTTGACAGTTTGAACCCACTTGAAACAGCGAAAAGCTAATTTAAAATTTCCTCTTTACAAGACAGAAGAAAAAATCATATACTTTTAAGGTAATTAGTAAATGTTTGGGGAGTGCCTCATATTCGTTCATTTTGGCCGGTGAAGCGTACTAATGCTACTCAAACCGGCCAGAATGGGCGAATATGAGGTGCTACCCGAATATTTACAGTAATTATTTTAGATGTTTTGCTAAACAGGCTTTAATTAAACGGAGGGGAGAATGGTAAAAAAAAATATGACCATAGGTAAACAGATCAGCATAGGGTTCAGCGCTCTGCTGATTATTTTTCTCATTGTCGCTGTTGTGACTCCGAGGGATATTAATCTGATTATTAAAAATGCCGGGAAGATAATCCAGGGTAACAGATTAGATGCCAGGCTGGCTGAGATTGAGATTGAACACCTGAATTGGGTTACCAAACTGGACTCCTATCTCACCGACCCGAATATTACCACTCTGAATATCGAAACAGACGATCACAAATGTGCCTTTGGTAAATGGCTTTACGGCCCCGGCCGCCAGCAGGCGGAACATTTTGAGCCCAGCCTGGCGCCTTTATTCAGCACAATTGAGATTGCCCACGCGGCTCTCCATAAAACCGCCATTTCCATTGCTGATGCTGGCTCAGACGCAGCTGGTAAACAGCGGGCCATGAAAATTTTTCGCGACCAGACCCTCCCCGCTCTCCATAATGTCCAGAACCTCCTGCATGAAATAAGAGATGAGGCCAAAAATAACACCATGAGCGATGAGGTTATGCTCAAGTCAGCAGGTTCTACCCGAACCACCTTAATCAGTTTAATAGTAATTGCCATTTTACTGGGTGTTGTTATCGCCTTTTTTATCAGCCGCCGAATCACCATGGTTTTAAAAGGCCTGGCCGGTGAGCTGGATGAAAGTGCCTATAGTCTGTCGTCCTCTTCCGGTGAGATATCGGCCAGCAGCCAGACCCTGGCCGATGGCGCCTCGCAACAGGCCTCGGCGGTGGAGGAGATTTCCGCCTCCATGGAGGAAATCTCCGCCATGACCAAGCGTGATGCCGAGAACTCGGCTCAATCAAATAGTCTTATGCGCCAGACAAATAAGGTGATTCACGAGGCGGAACAGGCCATGAAAAATGTTATCTCATCCATGGAAAAGATAAATTCCGCCAGTAACGAGACTCAGAAAATCATAAAAACCATTGATGAAATTGCCTTCCAGACCAATCTGCTGGCCTTAAATGCCGCCGTGGAAGCGGCGCGGGCCGGTGAGGCCGGGGCCGGGTTCGCGGTGGTAGCCGAAGAGGTGCGCAGTCTGGCAATGCGTTCCGCTGAGGCCGCTAAAAATACCGCCAGCCTCATTGCCGCCACTGTGGAGCATGTCAAAACCGGCTCAAAACTGGTACAGGACACCAATGAGTATTTTGTTAAAGCCAATGAGTCGGCATCGAAGATTGGAATTCTGCTGGAAGAAAATTCTTCCTCTGCTAACGAACAGGCTCAGGCTATTGAGCAGGCCACCGTCGGCCTGACGGAAATTGATAACGTTACCCAGCGTAATGCCGCCAGCTCCGAGGAGGAGGCGGCCGCCGCCATGGAGTTGAATAATCAGGTTGGTGCCATGCGGCAGATTGTAGCAAGATTAGCGGCTCTGGTGGGCGGTGAGGCACGGCCGTTAGAGACCCGCGGAACCCATACAACGGCAAGGTCGGCCGATAAACCGTTAGTCCGCCCGGTGGTATCCCAGAGCCGAGTAAAGGCCCTGCCAGTCGCAAAACCTGCCGCCCCCGCCAGCGAGGGCAAGAACACGGCTAAGGCAGCAAGTCCCAATGATGTCATCCCCATGGATGACGATGACGATTTTGAGGATTTTTAACTCGTTAACTACCTCCTGCTCACCGATTTTCAGTGGGTGGGAGGCTGAAAGGTTCAGTAGAGTGGTGTAAAAGTAAATTTTTAGAACAAGACAGACATTACCCTCTACATCCTTATCTAAGGGTAAACGCTCAATAAACCACACTTTTGACTTGATAACACCTAAGGCGCGGCAGGCAAGGCTGACAATGCCACGATTGTGCGCTGTAAACCAGCCTCTGTTGAGATTAGAGGCCGGTAACCAAGATCATTTTCTGCCGCCTGAATGGAAAACCAATGAGACTTTGCCAGTTGCAGGGCCATGAAGCGGGTCATTAACGGTTCCCGGCGGATTTTCAGGCCATGATAGATAAACTCTGATACTGCCCCAATGGTATAGGCCGTTCTAAAGCTTATTTTTTTGTGTACCGCCGGCAGACCCGCCTGGCTCAGGAGTTCGTTAATCCAGCCCCAGAGATTAACCGGCTGGCCCTGAGAGATAAAATAGGCTCGACCGGCAGCCGAAGCGCCTCGACATAAATTTTCGGCGGCCAGGATGTGGGCCTCGGCCACGTTATCAATATAACTTATATCGACCATATTATCCCCCTCTCCCACTTGAACCAGGCGGCCGCGGCGGGCCCGTTCCAGAATCCGGGGAATAAGGTGATTGTCACCCGGCCCCCAGATCAGATGGGGACGAAGGGCGGTGGTTTTAAGACCTGTCCCGTTGGCCGTTAGCACCATCTTTTCAGCCTCCGCCTTACTAACCGCATAATGGCAGAGGAATTTTTCAGCGTAGGGCGCTGTTTCATTTACTCCGGCAAGGTCATGTTCAGCAAAGACCACACTGGGGCTGGAGGTATGAATAAGGCGTTTTATGCCATTTACCTCACAGGCCTTGATAACATTCCTGGTACCCTGCAGATTGATGGCGTAATATTCCTGTCTCGAGCCCCAGATTCCCGCCTTGGCGGCTATATGAAAGATGGTGTCGCAGCCTCGCGCCGCCTTAATAACTGTTTCTGGTACACAAATATCACCCCGTACCTGCTTGATACCGGGATCATCAAGATCGGGGTAATAATGCCGGCCCAGGATAACCGGTTTGATATTCAGGGCAAGCAGGCGTTTGACAACGGCCCGGCCCACAAAGCCGCCGCCCCCGGTAATCAGAGCCTGACGCATGGGGCTATGATTCGGCATTATTCACCGCTTTACGCAAGGCCTTGATATGAACATGACCAGCATAATGCAGAGAGCTCTTCCCGGATATAGGATCAAAGGCGCTGGGATCAGCGGCACAGAAATATTGTACCTCCCGGCCGATTACCGGCAAGGCTTCGGCGGCCGGTAAACCGATAACTTTGGCGGCCGCCTTCCAGGTTGCCCCGCAGGAGGCCCCCCGCTCTATCCGGATGGCGGTAATCAGGCCGTCTTTTAAATCTACCTCAAATTCAGGCACCCCAAATTGTTCACCATAGGCCCCCAATCCGGCGTGCCGTCCCAGGCCGCAACAGGTAAAAGGGGTAAGGGCATTTTCTGTCTTGGTGCCGGAGGCAATAATGGGAATCCCCTTCCGGCGGCAGATGGAGGCTATATAATCGGCCAGATCAGGATGCTTGATAAAACAAAGCACGAGATCGGCCTTAAAATTATCATCAATAAAAGCCTCTGGCTCAGGAATAAAGTCGGGTAAGGGCTGCTCTATATTTATTGTCCGGCAGATCTCAATATCGTGACCATAGCGTTTGATACCGGCAATTTTTTCCTGACCGGAATTGCGGTATTCAAAGACCGCAATACGGGTAATTTTATTTTTTGTATTTTTTGTATTTTGATTGTTTTGGCTTGCGGGGCTCATCATTATTGTTTGTCTTTAGGGTGTTGCAATGAATTGACTCATTGATATTGCTGTTTGGGGAAAGTTGTGGCGGACTTTTTGTCCTGAGTAACCAGAAGGTAACAGTTCACCAGGGGCACTAAAATTTTATGTAGCCTCAGTACTGGTGAACTATTACGTAATCTTAAGCTTACTACGGTACTCATAATAGCCCCTTCTCTTTTAGAAACTCCCAAGGAGTTACGGCATTTATGCCAAATTTGGGGACATTTTTAAGATCTTTTTTGTGAATGTAATTATATGCTGATTTCTTGCCTTAACAGCTAATTATAGAACCAAACCGGTTCTATTTATGGAGTGCCATCTTTTGGCGATTGTGAAAATTGAGCGAATAAAACAATAATTTTGTATCCCCCTGTATTTGGTTGCCACATTCTATTTGGGCACCCACAAGGGGAGCCCCTACCAATTAAATATATTCATTGATGGTGATGGATTTAAACGTATAACCAAGTAATCGTGGTCTGTCCCATATTCTCCAATGAAAATTAAGCGAATAAAACAATAATTTCGTATCCCCCGTAGGGGCTCCCCTTGTGGGTGCCCTGTATTTGGTTGCCACATTCTATTTGGGCACCCACAAGGGGAGCCCCTACCAATTAAATATATTCATTGATGGTGATGGATTTAAACGTATAACCAAGTAATCGTG
>JAJSAA010000084.1 GCA_024274995.1 Deltaproteobacteria bacterium | reverse complement strand
GTTCCCATTCCGAACACGGCAGTTAAGCTCCTCAGCGCCGATGGTACTGCCAGGGCAGCTTGGTGGGAGAGTAGGTCATCGCCGAATTTATTTTTAAGGCTGTAATCCTTTTTGGGATTACAGCCTTTTTTTTTGCCTTTGGTTGTGGGGGCGGGGCTTCAGAATTTACGCGTGTAACTATTCAGATATAGTTGAATAGTTACGCACAGCCCTTCAAATAATCACCGTTCGCTTGATCGTCTGAACAACCTCTTCCGGGTCATCTATTATGTTGAAATAAAAGAGATCTTCATCTTTGATGTTGCCAGCGGCCAGCAGACTCTCCTTGATCCATTTAACCATCCCGTTCCAGTATTCACTGCCCACTAAGATAATGGGGAAACTCTTAATTCTCCTGGTCTGAATCAGAGTTACGGCCTCGAATAATTCGTCAAGGGTGCCAAAGCCACCCGGCATGCCGACAAAGGCCATGGCGTATTTAATGAACATGACCTTGCGGACGAAGAAATATTTAAAGCTTAAAGGCAGGTTGGAATAAGGGTTGGCCTCCTGTTCAAAGGGCAGGTTTATGTTCAGTCCCACGGAAACACCATTGGCCGCCGCCGCCCCCTTGTTCGCCGCCTCCATAATTCCTGGGCCGCCACCAGTGATGACGGCGTAACCAGCCTCGGCCAGGCCATGGGCTATTTTTTCGGTAATGTCGTAGTATTTATCTCCCGGTTTAGTACGGGCTGAACCGAAGATAGAGACCGCTGGCTGGTTGATTTCGGACAGGCTGTCAAAGCCGTCCACGAATTCCGACATGATCTTGAACAGGCGCCAGGAATCGCCAACATTGAAGTTGTCCAGCCAATATTGCTGCTTGTCAAGGTGGTTATTGGAAACTTTCTGCATGTATTCTCCAGTTTTTAGATTAGAGAGGAAATTAACTGTCTCTCTATGCCTTCCAGCATATTGCTTATCAATCAGGTTATAAATTTAATTAAGCCGGTTAATCTGTTTTAAAAGTCGGGCAGCCTTATGGTTGGTACCATGGATTTTCAGGAGGCGGGTTAATATCGCTCTGGCTTCGGTGAGGCGGTCTGCTGATTTATAGAGATTGGCCGCTAACAGCAGAATATCCGTGTTCCGCGGGGCTAAATCAAGGGCCTGCCGGACGGCGTCTATGGCCTCATTAATGCTGCCCGCCTTACTCAGTACCCAGGCCAGCCGCCGCCAGTTCCCGGCTTTTTCGTTGTTGATTTCAACCGCCTGGCGGCAGAAGTCAACGGCAATATTAATTCCCTGCTGTTCCATGGCGTAGAGTTCACCCAGCATGCTTAATGACAATGCGTCCCGATTATTGCTGGCAATAGCTCGCTGCAGGCAGGTAATGGCCTCTCGGTATTGCCCTTCCCTCCGCAGAGCCTGGCCGAGATAACGGTATATCTGGTTGTGACCCAGATCGTTGCCAGATTCCAGCCAGGGTTCACAATATTCCCAGGGATGATTGTCCTCTCTTGTATGGCCCACGGCCTCTCCCTTGGCCCGGCGCAGTACCTTGATGGCCTTTTTATACTGGCCCTGGGCGCAATAAAGTTGGCCCAGTTGCAGGAGAAGGTCAAAGCAGGAATCATCCACGGTCAGGGCTTTTTCAAAATATTTCAGGGCCGTTAGGTTGTCGGCACCCCGTAAATGGGCAAAGCCAAGATTAAACAGGGCCATGAAATCTCTGGGCTTAATAGCTGTAATCTTCTCAAAAAGGGGAATGGCCATTTTGTAACGTTCAATCTGGGCGTAGATTACTCCCAGGCTGTTTAAGAGGTTGATGCTCTTCGGGTTCAGGTTCAGACCTAGGCGGTATTCCTGGATAGCGCTGTTTATATCGCCCTCATTATAATATATGTCGCCGCTGATATTGAGACTTACTGAATCAAAGGCAGTAATGGCGCCAGGGCCGTAGAAGGAGGCGTGGGCCAGGGCCTTCTCGGCGTTCATGGGAATGTCGATTTTTTTGAAGCCGGGGCAGGGATAGCAGGCCATCCCCTGAGAAAAGGTGCCTAACTGTAATTGTTTGAGTCTGGCGCTTAGATTATCTGCCCACTGCCCGGTTTCCTGCTCATCCAGACCGGCGAGATAAATTATACATTTCTCCGTACCAGCGGGGATAGCGACGGCATCAGACCCCATGAGGGAGAGAACCCGTTCCGGGAAGGGGGTATCCCGGGCTATATCGCGTTTGAGGAGAATAATGGAAAATTGATTAACGCCGCGCCAGATATTCTTTAGGGCGCTCATGATCTCCGGAGCTATGGGGGGCAGCTGGTTGTTTTCCGGACTCAGGGCGGCGCTGGAACAGAGGGCGAAGGGGCCGCGTTTTTTGGCCGTCCGCAGAGCCTGCCAGGCCTGGGACAGCGGCAAGCAGTCTGTCTCGGCTTTTATATCCTGCTCCATGGGGATAAGCGGGGCAATACCGATATGGGCCTTGACGATATTATGATGTTTAAGCTTACGGAGGATGGAGTAGCCCAGCTTCTGGGCCTCTGGTTCATTCGTCCTTAGACAGGGCAGGGCGAAGATCCCGGCTCCAAGATGGTGCAGGGGGGATATTCCCCCCAATAATGAATCGAGATAGGCCCCGGTATGGCTGATATTGGCCAGGGCCTGGCTGGCATCCTGGCCGCGGTGGGCTATTTCAATGAGTAGCAGCTGGTCTTTGGCCTCTTGATCTGCAGGTGGCAGCTGCCAGTTCGGCCGGGATGCCGGGTTGGTGAGGAGATTTATTTTTTGGCGGAGATGAGCGGCATTTAAGAGTCCGGACATGGGATCCATTGACCAGGTCTTAATGAGGCGCAGTTCACGCCAGACCTGTCTGCTCCGCTCGATAAACCAGGAAGGCGAGTTGGCATATAGGGTGGGGGGGCCGCTGATGATAACGGCAACAATAATTGGTTGCCGGTCAACGGCCAGAGGCAGAAAAGCGGTCTGACTTCCATTATTAATGATTACCCGCCGCTCTTTGAGAACCAGATCAATACCGGTC
This sequence comes from Deltaproteobacteria bacterium, assembly GCA_024274995.1. Classification (GTDB taxonomy): domain Bacteria; phylum Desulfobacterota; class Desulfobulbia; order Desulfobulbales; family VMSU01; genus JAADIV01. The sequence goes on along the minus strand of JAJSAA010000084.1, from coordinate 327 downwards.
TTTACGGCCTCGGGCCAGTCGTGAATGTCCAGCGCTCTAACCGTACCGTTTGGTGCGATAATATGGGCAATGGCCACCTGGCGGCAGGTAAAAATTTCCCTGATAGTCTGGCACAAAAGTGGTTCATGGCGATAAAAATCGGCCTCATTAAGGTCAAGGCTGGGGAAGTAAAAGGGCAGCGGCGTAATTTCAGGCTTCATGGGTAAGGGGCTGATTGTTTGTTAGGCCGAATTTTTAATCATGCTGATCGAAAACCGTAACTATTTAGCGAGGGCTGCAAATTACCCTCAACTCGTAACCGTAACTGTTCAGATGTATTCCAGCTCG
>JAJSAA010000083.1 GCA_024274995.1 Deltaproteobacteria bacterium | reverse complement strand
AGGGCATAAATTGCGCATGGCCCGATTCCACTCCTGACGCAGGGTATGGTCGAACTTCCGGCGATTGGCAATATTAGTCAGGCCGTCAAGGGATGATAATTTTTCAAGGGTCAAATTGGCCTCATGCAGACGACGCTGGCTCTCCTGCAGGGCGCAAAAGGCCTCCTCTTTCTGCATATAGTTTATATAGGCCTGGGAATGATAACGGATACGGGCAATTAATTCAATCTTGTCCGGCAATTTAACGATATAATCATTGACCCCGACCCTGAATGCCTCGCTCTTGACCTCTGGTTCTTCCTTGGTGGAAAGTACGATAATCGGTACCTTGGCGGTCTGTTGATTGACCCTAAAAAATTTAACCATCATCAGGCCGTTGACCTCCGGCATAATGAGATCCTGGAGAATCAAGGTTGGTTGAATACTATTAGCGGTCTGAATTGCCTTGGTTGGGTCAGCGCAGTAATGAAAATCTATATCACCTTCGCCCTCCAGGGAGCGGCGCACCGCCTCTGCCACCATGGGCTGATCATCAATCAGGAGGACGGTAATTCTGTACGACTTTAAGGCCTGATAATCGTCAGCGGGCGGAGATTCAAGCAACTTATCTTTTTCTTTATTCTTCAAGGTTCGTTGGTTCGTTCGTTAGTTGTTATTGCCTTTTTCTGCTTACACAACCTGAGCGGCGGCATTTTTTTATTTTTTTATTTTTTATCCTCTAAGCAACTGTCGAATCCGGCTGCCAATTTCCTTCATGGGCAGAATCTCGCAGGCAGCATTAATTTCCGCCGCCGCCTTAGGCATCCCATAGACCACCGAACTTTCCCTGTCCTGGGCGATGGTGTATCCGCCCTTATTTTTGATCGTTAACAAGCCGCGCGCCCCATCACGCCCCATACCGGTCAGCAGAGCGGCGATAATCTTACCCCGCCAGTTAGCAGCAAGGGTCTCGAAAAATACATCCACCGAAGGATGATAAAAATTTGCCTCTGGTTCAATAGAATAGCTGAAACGCCCCTGTTTCGTCATCAGCAGATGAACATTGGTATTGGGCAGCATAACAATACCTTTTTGGGGCATATCACCCTCGTTAATCAACTGAACCGGCAGCTCAATCTGTTGATTGAGCCAGGTGGCCAGACCGGGGGTAAATTTTCTATCCATATGTTGAATCACAACCACCGGGACATTACAGGAGCTGGGCAAATCCGCCAGAATAGCGGCCAGAGCCGGAGGGCCGCCGGTGGAAGCGCCGACAACCACCAGCGAGTCAGTGTCGTCATAGTTCAGCTCCTTCCGGCTCTCTGTAGAGATAAGCTCTAAGGGATAATTAATCAAACGGGCGATTATCCGAATCTTATGCAATAAACCAGCCGCCTCCCTGCCATTCCCGCTGTCACCAAGCACCGGCGTGGCCACCGCATCCATGGCCCCGGCCCCCATGGCTTCGAAGACCAAAGAGGCATTGTCGTTAACCGAAGAGGTAACAATGAGAATGGCACAGGGCGTATCCCGCGTTATCCGGCGGGTGGCCTCTACCCCGTCCATAACCGGCATAAGTAAATCCATCAAGATCAAATCGGGACGTGCTTCCCGGCAGTTCTGCACCGCCTGAAATCCGTCCTCCGCCATCCACATAACCTCAAGGCTGGGCTCAGCTTCCACAATGCGGCGCAGAATCTCCGCTGCCATCATAGAATCATTAACAATACCTATCTTCAAGCAACTCCCCCATTTTTAATATTGGCCCGGTTATTTCAAGCGTAAAAAGCGAAATCCGCTCCTCAGGCAGGCCCTTCGACATCGTCGGCGGCGCCGATTAAATCCTCCACCGCCTCAATGAAACTCTGATTGCTGAAACTGCCCTTGGTGAGATAATAATCCGCTCCAGCAGTAAGACCACGCTGCCTGTCCTCTTCCCGGTCTTTGTAAGAGACAATTATCACCGGCAGTTCTTCCAGTTCCGCCTGTTCCCGAATCTGAAACAGCAGCTCAATACCGTCCATATTGGGCATATCCACATCGGTAATCACCAGTTGATAATCCTTCTCCCGGACGTTATTCCAGGCCTGCAGCCCGTCATTAGCCATGTCTACCAGGAAACCATGCCGGGTCAGGATGTTACGTTCCACCTCACGCACCGTGGCAGAATCATCCACTACTAAAACCCTCTTGCGCGGCTGGCTACTCATCTCACTGCCGCTCTCCATCCGCCGCAAACAGTTGCCGGATATCATATGATCCATCGTATTAATCAAGTCCATAACATCTAAGATCAAGATCGGCGTTCCGTCCGGAGCCACCGCCGCGGCGCTGATACTGCGGAGCTTACCCAGCCGATCATTTAAAGACTGCACCACGAGATCACGAATCCCCTGCAGTTTATCGACAATAAGGCCGTAGGGCTTACGCTCGTTTTCCAGAACAATGATGGAGATCGGATCATCTTCCATCCCGTTATCATCGAGATCCAAGACCTGCTGGGCAGCAATAATACCCACCCGTTTTGCCTGGGAAATTATATAATGCCGCCCCTCCATGGCCTTAATTTCAGAGCGTTTGAGACGAATCGTGTGATCAATATTAACCAGGGGAACAGCATAAGGTTCACTATTTATTTCGACAATAAGAACTCGGATAATAGAGAGGGTCAGGGGCAGACAGAGTTCAAAATAGCACCCATAACCCGGAATGGAGGTAAGATCAATGCTACCTCTGACCTGGGTGATTATATCACGCACCACATCCAGTCCCACTCCGCGCCCTGAGGTCTGGCTCGGCGTTTCCCTGGTGCTGAAATTGGGCAGAAAAACAAATTGCAGCAGTTCCGCCTCACTAAGCTCTTCCGCCACCTCTTCTGAAACTAAGCGTTTATCAATAATCCTGCGCCGTAAGGCTGGAAGATCAATTCCCCGCCCATCATCAGCAATGGTTATGTAGAGCCAGCCATGCATATGCCGGGCGTTGACGCTCACCACCGCCTCAGGGGGTTTAGCAGCCCGCTGCCGCTCCTCGGGGCTTTCAATGCCATGATCCACGGCATTAGTAATGAGATGAATAAGCGGGGCCTCCAATTTCTCCAGGATATCTCTATCCACCATGGTCTCCGCCCCGGTAATCGTAAAGCGTATATTTTTCCCCTGCTTAATGGTTAGATCACGGACGAGACGCGACAGCCCCCTGGTGCCGTCCGCCAGGGGCTGCATCCGGTTATTCACCACCTCCTGCCGCAAACGATGAGAAATAGTCGCGGCGTTCTGCACGTGATCGTCAATATCCGTCAGACTGATATTAGACAAATGAGCGCATAGTTTCATCTTATCATGCAGATAACTGAATGAATCTTCAAGATATTGCGGCATCCCCTGCTCCTGCAGATGCTTACGGATACCGGCAACAGCCGCCCATATTTCCTTTTCCTTCTGCTGCCAGCGCAAGGCGTTAGTTAACATTGATGGCAGCCAGTCGGCCTCAATTATGGCCTCTCCAGCCAAATTCATCAGCCGATCCATACCCTGGGCCGACACCCTTAAGCTCTGAGCCTTGTCTGTCGTTTCGCTCTCTTTACTGCTCGGGATTTGCAAAGGAGCTGGTACTGGCCCAGCGGCGGTGATTCCAGAACCCTCATCACTTAGCCGCTTAATACAGGCCGCCACGACTTCCCTGTTCTCCGTCAGCCATTGATCAACCTCAGCGACCCGGCTGTTGATCAGCGCCTGCAGCAGATCACAGGCTCCTAACAGAATATCAACGGTGGAATGTGACAGAGAGTTGGAGTTCGCCTGTATTCCGACCAGCACATCCTCCATGGCGT
>JAJSAA010000082.1 GCA_024274995.1 Deltaproteobacteria bacterium | reverse complement strand
GGCTCTTGGTACGCCGCGTTTGGCCAGAACACCGATTTTAATTACGGCCTGGGCGGAAAATACCAGGCTCAGGCTGAATAATAAGGTGGTTATGATAATTGCCGTTATGCGTCCTTTTTTCATTAGTCTAACCTCTCTTTTATTGGCCAGAAAAAGGTGAACTCTGTCTGGCTTGTTGATAAATTTTAAGATGAAATAGAGGTAACTGTATAGCTACACTCCACATCGGAGTCTTCGCTTACCTCGCCCATTTATGGCTTCTTGAGTAGCACAAGTACGCTACGAAACCATAAATGAACTAATCTGAAGCACATCTAAGCAGTTATGAAATAGATAGAATTAGGGAAAAAGGTGCGTACTTAGTAATTGTTATATAAATTAAGATTTAAAAAAACAAATTTATTTTAAAAAAACAATTTATTTCTATACTGGCTACTTGTGTTGTCAATCTTTTCTCTGCTATAACAAAAGAGAACAGGCTTGGTATGAACGCTCTTGTGCGAACACCAACCGGCAATTTATTTATTTGGGTTTGAGGGCTAAGGCAAAAAATGTGAAAAAGATGAAAAAAATAATGGCCTTAGTGCTTTTTTTCTGCCTAATGCCCTGGCCTGGGGCGGCCGTGGTTCTTGGTGAGCCGCCGGTTCACAGTCTTAAAGAGCTGGAGGCGGCTTATCTCTATAATATACTTCTCTTTATACATTGGCCCGGCCAGCAGAGAGAACGGCTGACTATCTGTATTCTCGATGACGAAGGTATGGGCGCCTTTTTGAAGCCGGCGGCCAATAAGCCCATCAAAGGCAGTTCCCAGAGTATGGGAGTAAAACTTCTCACCTCCAATTTCAAAGTTCGTGACTTAAAATTCTGCTCCCTTCTTTTTATCAGTAAAAAGGATGGGCCGGATATAAAGCAAATTCTGGCTAAGAGCAAGGGCCTGCCATTGTTGACCGTTTCCGATCTTCCCGGCTTTGTGGAGCGCGGCGGGATGATTGGTCTTGTTACCCGGCATGGCCGTTTACGCTGGCAGATCAACCAGGCTGCGGCTCGGGAGGCTGGTCTGAGTTTTGCCGCCCAGATTCTGCGTAATGCCGATATAGTCATTGGCCGGGAGGACAAATAAAGTGCGGTGGTTTAGGTGGCCTGTCTTCCGATCTATTAAAAGCAAATTGTTTTTTATCATTGCCGGAACTGCCAGCGGCGCTGTTCTTGCCGTGGCTGTTTTATGTTATTGGCAGATCTGCTCCATTTACCGCCAGGCCTATCGGGCCGATCTTTTAAATCAGGCCGCTATTGTCGGGGCCAATAGTCAGGCGGCTCTGTCCTTTGGCATTCCAGAAGACGCCCGGGACATTCTTGCCACCCTGGGACATCGGCCGTCCATAATCGGGGCCGCTATTTTTGACAATTACGGCAAACGACTGGCGGCCTTTGGAGCCTTAAAACAAACTTTAGTGCTGCAGGGCGATTTTCTGAAGGTGAGGTATGATATTAATCGGTTGGGCAAGGCCCTGGGGCATATAGAGCTGTGGGATAATATGCGGCCCATCGCGGTATTTAAGGCCCGGGCTATTATCTTCCTTGCCCTGGTTTCGGTATTACTGATAATGATCTGCATGCTTATTGCCGGTAAACTTTGTCAGGTTATCACCCGGCCCGCCATGGAACTCACCGCTCTCACCGCCCGGATTGCCGCTGATGGAGATTATGATCTTCGGGCCGCAGTTGGTGCCGATGACGAGATAGGCCTGTTGGCCCGTTCATTTAACACGATGCTGGATACCATTGCCGCCCGCAGCGAGCGGCTGCGGACAAGTGAACAACGGTTCAGACTTCTCGTTGAGCAGGGAGTTGATGCCTTCTTTCTCCATGATATGGATGGGCGTTTTGTCGATGTCAATCAACAGGCCTGTCTCAGCCTTGATTATAGCAGGGAAGAGCTGTTGAATATGGCAGTAGCCGATGTGGAGGTGGACGCAGCCTGCCGTAAGGCCGGTGAAAAAATATGGGGCAGGCCTGATCCCGGTCAGCTGTTAATGGTTGAAGGACGGCATAGACGTCGAGACGGTAGTACCTTCCCGGTGGAGGTACGCCTGGGGGTTTTTGAAGATGGTAAGCGCCATTATATTATGGGGCTGGCCCGTGATATAAGCGAGAGGATGAATGCCCTTAAAGATAAACATGCCTTGGAACTTCAGGTACAGCAGGCCCAGAAAATGGAGGC
>JAJSAA010000081.1 GCA_024274995.1 Deltaproteobacteria bacterium | reverse complement strand
GGTTCGGGAGTGTATGGATCTGGTTCTCGGTGTTCTTGGTGACCGGGTCTCCATCTCTAAAATTGAGATCGTTAATAATATCCCGGCGGATTTACCCCCTGTTTTTGTCGATGCCATGCAGATTGAGCAGGTCTTTATGAATCTCTTAATCAACGCCATTCACGCTATGCCCAAGGGCGGTCGTCTGGAACTGCGGGGCGGGGTTGACGGCCATGAGCGGGTGGTCATCGCCGTTATAGACAATGGTGTCGGTATTTCCAGGGAGAATATCGGTAAGATATTTGACCCATTTTTACCACCAAGAGGCAGGGGGAAGGCACGGGACTGGGGCTGGCAGTATGCCACTCCATTATTGAGCATAACGGTGGTGTTCTGCAGGTGGAGAGTGTGGCGGGTGAGGGTAGTACCTTCAGCGTTCGGCTGCCCATTGACCATGGGGTGCAACTCCGGGATTTGAAAAAGGCGGTGGATCAGAAGACCGTACGGGGCGATGATCTGCATGAGATCTGCCGAATCTTGATTATTGATGATGAACGGCTGCTCAATGAGATGCTGCAGGAATGTCTGAAAGCGGCGGGATATGATGTGGATGGGGCCTACGACGGAGTGGAGGGCATCGGGATGCTGCGTTACCAGAAATATCATCTCATTCTGCTTGATGTCCGGATGCCCCGTAAGGATGGTCTGGAGGTTCTGAAGTTTGTTAATCGGGAATTTCCGGATATTCCCGTCATTATTGTTACCGGTCTGGCATCGTTGCAGGAAATTAAGGATACCGTGAAGATGGGGGCCTTTGCCTGTCTGAAAAAGCCCTTTGTTCTGGAGAAGGTCTTGAGAACGGTTAACAAGGCCTTGGCGTTGAAGTGTAAACATGGCCAGGTGGTAGGTTGAGGTACGAGGTCTAAATTTCCCCCATGAACCAGTTGCTTACTATTGACGATTTAAGCGTTGCCACCGGCCTGGAAGAGAGCCTTATCCGTTTTTATGAGTCAGAATACAGTTCCCGGCTGCCAAAGAAGATTGTGCGGGGGGATGGTCTTTTCTTTCGTCCGGAGGCCGTTGCCGTCCTGCGCGATATTCATGTCAGACATGGGAGCGGCAATACGTCTCCTGCCCCGGAGAGGGGCTATGGGCGGGTAATCGCGGTCAGTTCTGGTAAGGGCGGGGTGGGCAAAAGTAATCTGGCCCTTAACCTGGCCATTGAATTTCAACGGGCCGGTCACATGAGCCTGGTTCTCGATGCCGATCTCGGTATGGCAAATATCCATCTTCTCGCCGGTGTACAGCCTCGTTATACCCTGGGCGATTTTCTTAAAGATCAGATCTCTATTTCCGAATTAATTACTCCTGGCCCCTGCGGGGTGGGGATTATCCCCGGCGGTGCCGGGATTATGGCTCTGGCTGACAGTACGGCGCATGATCGGCGGCAGATGCTTGGCGCCCTGGAGAGCATGGAAAAAAACGCTGAAATCATGGTGGTGGATACGGCGGCGGGGATGGGGGCTGGAGTGCGTGATTTTCTGCGGGCCGCCGATGAGATTATTATTATTTTAACCCAGGATATAACCGCCATGGCTGATGCCTACGGTCTGCTCAAGGGGCTCAAGCAGGAGGGATTACGGGGGCCGATATATTCGGTGGTTAATATGACTGCCTCCCTGAAGCAGGCGGCTGCGGTCGCCGGACGTTTCGCGGCCTGCGCGACACAATTCCTGGATTTACGGGTGGAAAATATAGGCTATATCATGCGGGATTCCTCCTTTGCCGCCGCCACCGCCCGTCGTACTCCGCTGAACGTCTTTGCGCCGCAGTCGCGGGCGGCCAAGAATATTCGCAATATTGCCGGCTCGTTATTGCGCGGGGCGGAGAAAGGAATTAAGATGAACTCCGCTTTTAAGCGTTATATGAAGATGGTGAATATAGAGGCGGAAGAAAAGAAATAGGTAACTGCTTAGATGTGTCCGAGATGTGGCCGATAATGCCCTCCAGCAGGTAAGCGAGTCTGTGAGACTCCAGATTGGGTGCAGCTAAACAGTTACCAATTAGTTTTATGATTGATTTTACTATCCTGGGCTAATTATTATGAACCAAGCCGATCATTGGGCGCTTCAGTTCGGACTGCGCCGTAATCCTTTCCAGGATAATATTGACACTGATCTCTTTTTTCGTACTCGGCAGCATGAGGAGGCTCTGCTCAAGATTGGCATGGGGTTGAGGGATAAACACGCCCTTATTCTTCTGGCCGGGGTTTCCGGTACCGGCAAGAGCCTGGTCTCGCAGGCCGCCCTGCGGGAGATGGATGGTCTGTTGTATAAACCGGTTCTGATTCTGGCCCATCCGGGGATGAGCCGGGCCGGACTGCTGTCAGCTATAGTTCAGGAACTTGAACTTGAGCCTGGACGCTTTTCGGCTCAGCGGCTGCGGGCGGTGCAGGATAAGGCCCTGCGTCTTTATGCCGAAGGCAGGCGCTTAGTTATAATTATTGATGAGGCCCACTTTTTAAAAGCCGACGCCCTTCATCTCCTGCGTACCCTTTCCAATCTGGAGACCGAGAAGGAGAAACTGGTGACGGTGTTGCTCTGCGCCGAGCTTGCCCTTCTGCGCCGGCTGCGCGCCCCCTCCTATGCCGCTCTTCGCGGCCGTATTACCTTCGCCATTACCTTAACCCCCCTGAATGCCGCCGATCTGGAGCAGTATGTTAAATACCGGCTTTTAAAATGCGGTGCCAGGCCTGATCTGCTGCCGCCGGAGGTCTATCCCCTGGCCCTGGAAAAGAGCGGCGGTACCCCCCGCCAGATTAACCGTCTCTTTTACTGCGCCTTTATAGAGGCCATGGCGGCTGATTCTCCCTTGAATCTGAGTATGCTGGAGACGGCGGCTGTCAGCCTGGCGGCACTGCATGACTAAAATCAGTGATCTGCGGCTGGGCGGAACAAAAAACGCTTTGCCGGAAGACAGGGGCATAGCGGACGTGGAGCTTGCTGCGCTCAGCATCCCCGGCCCGCGGGAGGAGGTGGAATTTAAGCTTGTGACCTCCTTTAAACCTTCCGGTGACCAGCCGCAGGCCATTGATCTGCTTTCACGGGGCCTAAAGGCGGGAATCAGATCTCAGGTGCTTCTCGGGGTAACCGGTTCCGGCAAGACCTTTACCATGGCCCAGGTTATTGCCGGGGCCGGGCGTCCCGCCCTTGTTCTGGCCCCGAATAAGACGCTGGCCGCCCAGCTCTACGCTGAGCTGAAGGAACTGTTCCCCGATAATGCCGTGGAGTATTTCGTCAGCTATTACGATTATTACCAGCCCGAGGCCTATATTCCCCAGTCTGACACCTATATTGAGAAGGATTCGGCCATTAATGATGTCATTGACAAGATGCGTCATGGAGCCACCCGTTCTCTGCTCACCCGTCATGATACCATTATCGTGGCCAGTGTCTCCTGTATATATGGTCTGGGCTCTCCTGATGAGTATAAGGGGATGAATCTCACCTTGCGGGTCGGTGATGATTGCGCTCTGGAGGATATCCAGCGCCGCCTGGTCTATATGCTCTATGAACGTAATGACATTTCCTTTCACCGCGGCACATTTCGGGTGCGGGGTGACGTCCTGGAGATATTTCCGGCCTATGAGGATGAGCGGGCCGTGCGGGTGGAGATGTTCGGCGATACGGTGGAGGCCGTCAGCATGATTGATCCTCTGCGCGGGGTGGTGCTGGAGCGCCTTGATGAGTTGACTCTCTTCCCCGGCAGTCATTTTGTGACTTCCAAAGAGCGCCTCGAGGCGGCCATGTTCTCCATTAAGGCGGAATTAAAAGAACGGCTGACGGAACTTGGCAGTGCCGGTCGTCTGCTGGAGGCTCAGCGCCTGGAGCAGC
>JAJSAA010000080.1 GCA_024274995.1 Deltaproteobacteria bacterium | reverse complement strand
TGGTGGAGACCTCAAGGCTGTACGCCCGCACCGTGGCCGCCATTAATCCCCGCTGGTTAGAGAGTATGGCCGGTGGCCTCTGCCGTTATTCATACAGCAATCCCCATTGTGCCAAGAGTGCCGGCGCCGTGTTAGCCCAGGAGAAGGTTACCCTCTTTGGCTTAGTAATTGAGGCCGGGCGGCCTAAAAATTTCGGGGTGGTGGAGCCGGAGGAGGCCCGTAAAATATTTATTCAAGCCGCCCTTGTGGAGGGCCAGGTCAAGGGGAATTACGACTTTTTACGTCATAACCAGGAGTTGGTGGATTCTTTAAAGGATATGGAAGACCGGGTTCGTCAGCGCCGTCTCGTGGACGATTATCTGCTCTATACATTCTATGACGAGCGTTTGCCCGCCCTGGTCTGGGATCTGGCCGGATTAAGACGGGTGTTGCCGGATATGGGCCGTCTGCTGTACATGAAACGGGAGGATATCATCCAGCGTGATGCCGATGAAGGGCAGCTGGCGCTATTCCCCAAGACCATGCGGGCCGGTGATTTTGAACTTGATCTTTTTTATAAATTCACCCCCGGTTCAGAGGCGGATGGGGTTTCGGCCCATATCCCGGCCGCCATTCTGCCCCACCTGCGGCCGGAACTCTTTGACTGGCTGGTACCGGGTATGTTGCCGGAGAAAGTCGTTTTGGTTTTACGGGGGCTGCCCAAGGGGCTGAGAAAACAACTGGTACCCGTCAACGAGACAGCGGATAAGGCCCTGGCCGGGCTTGAATTTGGCCGGGGATCGTTTTACGCCGCTCTATCGGCTGTGATTGAGCGGCAGGCTAATATTGCTGTTGGCGCTAATGTCCTTGCCGCCGTGCAACTACCGGATCATCTTTTAATGCGTTACTGTCTGCTTGCCGAGGGTGGCAAAGTGGTCAAGGCAAGTCGTCGTTTTGCCGATCTTTTGACCTTTCAGGGCGGTAACAAGCCGACTACCTCCTTTAAGGATTTACGGCAAAAATGGGAACGGCAGACCATATCACCCCAAGAGTTGGCCGGACTGCCAGACAAAATTGCCGTGCGTGACAATAAGGGCCGTCTGGCCGGTTACGCCATCCCGGCTCTTAATGCGGCAGGCGGAGATAAGGTGGGGATAAGGCTCTGTTTGTCGCCTGAAGAGGCCAGGCAGTATAATCGCCAGGGGCTGCTGGAATTATATAAGAGCGCTCTCAGCAAGCAGGTACGGGAGGCGGCCAGGAAGTTTAAGTTGACCCAGGCCGACTGGCCGCTGTTCCAGGGATTGGGGGCCATGAAGGAGGTTAATACGGCCCTCTTGGATGCCGTGCTGCGGGCGGCCCTGCCCATTGAGGATGGTGAATTGGCCGGCCATGACTTTGCGGCCGAGGTTGAGCGGCTGCGGGCCGGGGAATTTTTCCAGGGGGCCGGAAAGTTTTTCGCCCTGGTGGAAGAGGCCCTGCGGCAGCGGCGGCAAACTCTGGAGACGGTGAATAAGTTTGAGGGCCGGGCCGCCGCTGATCCCCTTAATAAACGGCGTTTTAAGGAATACCGCCGCCAGCTTGATTTGATCCTGCCGCCCGATTTTTTAACCCTGACCGCCTCTGGACTGCGGCATGTGCCGCGCTACCTGAAGGCTCTGCGGATCAGGGTGGAACGGGCTCACTCCGCTCCGGCTCAGGATCTGCAAAAGGAGAAGATTGCGGCTCCCCATGATGAGCGGCTGGCCGAGGCTGGCCGCCGGGTTGCCGCCATTGAGGTACCGGCGAGCCGCCGGGCGGCTGAGGAGGTATTGGCGGCATATCGGCTCATGGTCGCGGAGTACCGGGTTTCCATCTTTGCCCAGGAGTTAAAGACCGTGATACCGGTTTCCGCTAAAAGACTGCGGCGTCAGGAGGAGGAGCTGTTTGGGATGCTGGGCCTTGGATAATAATAAGAAGCCATGGTGATATGAGCATCATCCGCTATGCGGACGATTGGATCACAGGTTTCCCGTAGGGGCAACCCCTTGTGGGTGCCCGAAATAGAACAGGGCAACCAAATAAAGGGCACCCACAAGGGGTGCCCCTACGGGGGGATGTTGAAAAAAGTTGAGATACCGGCAGGTCTTGTGTACACTATCTCTCATAATCCTGGTCTTTACACACCTCTGTGGATTCCCCGTAGGGGTGCCCCTACGATCCGGAACAGCATTTATGTTTACATAATAACCTCAGCGAGGAGTCAAGGGGTATGCGCGATATTCTTACTACCTGTGTCTATTGTGGTTGCGGCTGCGGCATCTATCTGCGTGAAGAAGAGGGCCGGGTTGTCGGCAGCTCTCCCAGCCGTAATCATCCGGTCTCGCGCGGTAACCTGTGCGTAAAGGGCTGGCATCTGCATGAATTTGTTCATCATCCTGATCGGCTTACCCGGCCCCTGATCAGAAAAAAGGGCCGTCTTGTTCCCGCCAGCTGGGAAGAGGCGCTGGAATATACCGCCCGGGAGCTTGGCCGGATTCGGGATGAGACCGGCAGTAAAGGCATTGGGGTTCTGTCCTCTGCCAAGTGTACCAATGAAGAAAATTACCTGCTCCAGAAATTTACCAGGGCGGTTTTAAAAACCAATAATATTGATCATTGCGCCCGCCTCTGACACGCCCCCACGGTGGCAGGTCTTGCCACCACCTTTGGCAGCGGCGCCATGACTAATTCAATCAATGAGATTGAAGAGGCCCAGGTTATTATGGTCTCAGGCTCCAATACCACCGAGGCCCATCCCCAGGTGGCCCGCCGTATTTTTGATGCCGTTGACCGGGGCGCCAAACTGATCGTTATTGATCCCCGCCAGACCAGACTCAGCGAGTGCGCCCATATCCACCTCGACCTTAAACCAGGCACAGATATTCCCTTATTAAACGTTATGATGCGGATTATTCTGGATGAATCTCTGGTTGATGATCTCTTCATTGAGATGCGCACCGAAAATTATAACGAGCTGCGGGATATGCTTTATCGTCTGGATCTTGAGGAAACTGCGGCCCTGACCGGGGTGCCGCTGAAAAAAATCAGCGAGGCGGCCCAGATGTACGCCAGGGTGCAGAAGGCGGTAATCTGCTATTGTCTTGGAATTACTCAGCATATCTGCGGCACTAAGAATGTACAGTCCATTGCCAATCTGGCCATGATGACCGGTAATGTGGAAAAGGAAGATACCGGGGTTGATCCGCTGCGCGGCCAGAATAATGTCCAGGGGGCCTGTGACATGGGGGCGCTGCCTAATGTCTATCCCAGCTATCAGGCGGTTAATAATCAGGATTTTCAGGAAAAATTTGCCAGGGCCTGGCACACGGAACTCTCGCCTGAACCCGGCCTTTCCCTGTTAGACATGACCCACAGTGGTAAAAATGGGGTGATAAAGGCAATGTTTATCATGGGCGAAAACCCCGCTTTAAGCGATCCGGTGTTAGAGAAGGTCAACGAGACCCTGACAAATATGGAATTCCTGGCCGTGGCCGATATATTTCTCACCGACACCGCCAGGCTCGCCAATGTTGTACTGCCCGCTGCCTCCTTCGCGGAAAAGACCGGCACCTTCACCAACTCCGAACGTCGGGTGCAGATGGTGCGGCAGGTTATCCCGCCCCTTGCCGGCTGCCGCACTGACAGCGATATTATCATGGAACTTGCCCGGCGGCTGGATTACCCCATGGATTATGAATCCCCGGCCGAGATCATGGAGGAAATTGCCATGTTAGCCCCCATCTATGGCGGTATGTATCATGACCGGCTGGAAAATTGCTGGGGGCTGCAATGGCCCTGCTGGGATCGTGACCATCCGGGCACCCCTTTTCTGCATAAATATTATTTTACCAGAGGTCACGGCCGTTTTGTACCCTCCTCACATCAGCCGCCCAGTGAACCGGTTGATGAGCAGTACCCCTTTCTGCTGATGACCGGCCGGATTTATCATCAATATCATACCGGTACCATGACCAGGAGAAGCCCCACCCTTAATCGCGAGGCGGATAAGGCCCT
>JAJSAA010000079.1 GCA_024274995.1 Deltaproteobacteria bacterium | reverse complement strand
TGAGCTTTTCAGGCTTTATCTTGAGGTTCGTTTATCCGCCGCCTGGGAGGAAGAACTGGGGCGGCTGCGTGACTGGATCGCCGGGAGGCCGGAGGACAGGCGTTAGTGGTTAGTTTAAAGTTTAATGAGGAAAAAGATGGAATTTGAAACCGTAATCGGGCTGGAGGTTCACGCCCAGCTCAAGACCAGGACCAAGATTTTCTGCGGCTGTCCCACGACCTTCGGGGCGGCCCCTAATACCAATGTCTGTCCGGTGTGTCTCGGGATGCCCGGGGTGCTGCCGGTGTTGAATCGTCAGGTGGTGGAATATGCCCTGAAGATGGCCTGTGCCACCAATTGTGAGATCAATAAATTCAATGAATTCGCCCGTAAGAATTATTTTTATCCCGACCTGCCCAAGGGCTACCAGGTTTCGCAGTTTGATCTGCCCATTGCCGAACATGGCTGGGTGGATATTGAGGTGGACGGCGAGACCCGGCGTATCGGTCTGACCAGGATTCACATGGAGGAGGACGCCGGTAAACTGGTACACAGCGAGCGGGAGCCCGAATCCTATGTTGATCTCAACCGGGCCGCGGTGCCTTTAATTGAGATTGTCAGCGAGCCGGATATCCGGACTCCGGCCCAGGCCGCCGCCTATCTGAAAAAACTGCACGCCATTCTGCGTTATCTCGATATCTGTGACGGTAATATGCAGGAGGGCAGTTTTCGTTGTGATGCCAATATTTCTCTGCGGCCCAAGGGCCGGGAGGAGCTGGGTACCCGTACCGAGCTTAAGAATATGAACTCCTTTCGTAATGTTCAGCGGGCCCTGGAGTACGAGGAACGCCGTCAGCGTGATATTCTTCTCGAGGGCGGTAAGGTGGTGCAGCAGACCCTGCTCTGGGATCCGGATCGTAATGTGACGAGCCCCATGCGCAGCAAGGAGGAGGCCCATGATTACCGCTATTTCCCCGATCCTGATCTCGTGCCGGTGGTTATTGATGATGAGTGGCTGGAGCGGGCGCGTAAGTCGCTGCCGGAATTGCCTGATGAGCGTAAGGCGCGGTTTATCAATGAGTTAGGCCTGCCGGAGTATGATGCCGGGGTTATGACTTCGGCCCGGGAACTGGCCGATTATTTTGAGGCCGCCCTGTGTGATTATCCCCAGGCCAAGAAGCTGAGCAACTGGATAATGACGGAGATGATGCGGGAGTTTAAGGGTGAAGAGGCAGCGGCAATCGCCTCCTGCCCGGTTACGCCGGTTAATCTGGCCAGTCTGCTGGGCATGATTGAGGCGGGTAAAATCAGCGGCAAGATCGCCAAGACGGTCATGGCCGAGATGATGGAATCCGGTCGGGATGCCGAGGCCATTGTCAAGGAGAACAATCTGATTCAGATGAGTGATGAGGGTGATTTAACGGCGGCGGTGGCCGAGATCATCGCCGCCAGTCCTAAGCAGGTGGAGCAGTTCAAGGCCGGTAAGGGTAAGGTGATGGGCTTTTTCGTGGGTCAGTTAATGAAGAAGACCAAGGGCCGAGCCAATCCGCAGTTAGCCAATAAACTGTTTCAGCATGCCCTTAACGAGGATTAATTCTGGGGGCCTGGGCCGTGGATAAGGACGAATGGCAGAAGAAGGGGGCCGGGCATCGGCAGCGGCTGCGGGAAAAATTACGGCGGCAGGGGGCTGAGGCCTTTAGTGATGATGAAACTTTGGAGATACTCCTGAACTTTGGTACTCCGCGCGGCGACTGCAAGGACTCCGCCCGGGCTTTGCTGGCTCGTTTCGGCAGCCTGGCCCAGGTTCTGGAGGCTCCGGCGGCTGAATTGCAGAAGGTGTCTGGGGTGGGGCCTAAAAACTCTCTCGCCATTCAATTTGTCCACGGTCTCGCCCGCCGTTATTTGAGTCAGCGCCTGCGGGGGCGGCAGTACGTAAAATCTTCCTTAGAGGTGGCCGATTATCTGATTCATTCCATGCGTGATCTGCGGATTGAACGGCTTACCGTTATCTATCTTGATGCCAGTCATGGGATTATTGACAGTGAGATTGTGGCGGAAGGCACCCTGACCAGCAATACCATTTACCCCAGAGAGATAATCAAGAAGGCCCTGGCTCAGCACGCCGCCGCTCTGATTATCGCCCATAATCATCCTTCGGGCAATTCCGCACCCTCGGCCGCCGACCGGCATCTGACCCGGAACCTGTTTCTGGCCCTCTCGTTTGTCGGCATCTCTTTATTGGATCATTTTATTGTCGCCGGTTCCGGCCGCCCTTTCAGCTTTGCGGATAATGGTATTATGGCCGAGATTAAAGAGGAATGCGCCCGGCTTGACGAGACCACCGGCGGCAGGATATGAAAGGTGGTTGATGAAATGAATGTTCAACGCTGAACATTGAACACTGAATTTTGCTGAGGAACCAGAGCGGTTGTATAAAGATAAAAAGGTTATAGTGGTGATGCCGGCCTATAACGCGGCCGAGACCCTGCGCCGAACCTATGAGGAGGTTATGGCTCAGGGGGTGGTTGACCTGGTGATTGTGGTTGATGATGCCAGCGCTGACCAGACGGCGGCCATTGCCGCTGATCTTCCCCAAACCAGACTCTATGTTCACCCTGAAAACCGGGGCTACGGGGCCAATCAAAAATCATGCTATCGCCTGGCCCTGGAGGAGGGCGGGGATATAATAATCATGGTGCACCCGGATTATCAATATACCCCCAAGCTGATTCCGGCCATGGCCTCAATGATTGGTAACGGCCTCTATCACTGCGTGCTGGGTACCAGAATTTTGGGGGGATATGCCCTTGAGGGCGGCATGCCTCTATGGAAATATATTGCCAACCGTTTTTTGACCATGGGGGAAAATTTTTTATTAGGCATCAAACTGTCGGAGTATCATACCGGTTACCGGGCCTTCTCCCGTACCCTGCTGGCCGGGCTGGATCTGGAACGTAATTCCGATGATTTTGTTTTTGACAACCAGGTGCTGGCTCAGATTGCCTGGCGGAATCTGGTGATTGCCGAGATCAGCTGTCCCACCCGTTATTTTGCCGAGGCCTCGTCGATTAATCTGCCGCGCAGTATTAAGTACGGACTGGGATGCCTGTGGACGGCGGTTTCTTTCCGTCTGGCCCGGCTGGGTTTGTGGCGGGCGAAAATATTTCAGTAATGTCGAGGTTAGCGGTAGGTTTTGATGTCGAATTACGAATGTCGAAGTTTGCTGCTTTTTTCCAGGCAGTTTTTAATCCTGTCATCGCAATGACTCGTACTGCGTATTAATTAAATGATCTTCAAGGTCAAAAACATTCTTTTTACTTCGTAATTCGACATTCAATTCAATCAAATTTAATTCGTCAAATCAAGAGTCTGATTTGTTGAGCGCTTATTTTCTGGGAGTATGTATGCTGAATATAATATTAGTAGTGGCCGCCTATCTTATTGGCTCTATCCCCTTTGGGCTGGTTCTGGGCAAATGCCTTGGGGTGGATGTCCGGCAGGCGGGCAGCGGCAATATTGGGGCCACCAATGTTAACCGGCTGCTTGGTAAAAAGCTGGGGCTTTTAACCTTGATGGCTGATGCCGGCAAGGGATTACTGCCCATGCTGGCCGCCGCCGCCATCCTTGATCGCCATCAGGAGGCGGATTTGTGGATTGCCCTGGTGGGGGCGGCGGCTTTTTTAGGGCATGTATATCCCCTTTATCTGCGTTTTAAGGGCGGCAAGGGGGTGGCCACCGCCTTGGGGATTTTCTTTTATATTCAGCCTCTCGCTGTTTTAGCCTGCCTCCTGCTTTTTGTAGTGGTGGTCAGGGTTTGGGGGTATGTCTCTTTAGGATCGTTAAGTGCCGCGGCCCTGATGCCCGTTATTATCAGTCTCAGCGGCCGTTCCGCCGTTAACGTCGGGTTGGCTCTCTTTATCAGTCTGTTAATCTGGCTTAAACATGCCGATAATATTAAACGGCTGCTGCGGCATGAAGAAAATAGAGTGGGGGGCAGGTAGCCCGCGCGGTTGCCTAACGTGATGAGAAGTAAGGGGTGGCAGAAAATTATCGCGGCCCGTGATCTGCTGCAATTAGGGGAGGCGGCCAGTCTTGAGGAGATCAAGGCCGCCTATAGGCGGCTGAGTAAACGCTACCATCCAGACCGAATCAGGGCTGGCGGAGAGCCGGCTGCTCCGGACATGGCGGAGGTAAACGCCGCCTACGAGGTTCTGCTGAAGTATTGTGCTGGCTATCGTTTCCCTCTGGTCTGTAATGAAGACAGCCAGCCTCTGGATGATGAGGACTGGTGGCTGTCTCGTTTTGGGGAAGACCCCTTGTGGGGCCGGGGCAAGCCCTGAAAGCAGGCCCTTATAATAATTATAATAATTTTTCGTTGATCTTGATTTCGGCCTTTTTCTGCAGATATTCAATCCAGGCGGTGAGCAGTTCATTGCTCTTTTCATTACGGATCTGATTCTCTAATCCAGCCTTGTTTTTGGCAAGCAGGGCTGGATCAGGGGCCTTGCTTTCCTTAAATTCCAGGACATAAAATATATTGCCCACGGCGGTTACATCTCGGGGCAGGGGGTCAAGGGCGGAGAGACGCAGCCCCTCTTTGACCACCGGGGCCGGGAGCTGGGCGGCGCTGGAGGCCGCTCTGGTGATATAGGGTGTGGTCATTACCTCCACCCCGGCCTTAGCGGCCAATTCAGCTAACTTGCTCTTCTTGTGCAGGGCGGCCAGCATTTTGCCTGCCGCTTCTTTGGCTGATTTAATCGATTCCAGAGCGATAAAATCCTGTTTTACCTGGGCCTTGACGCTTTTAAAATTCTCCTGGGATGGGGCCTTGGCGTCCACCACATAGACAATGGCATAGCCCTTGTTCGTATCAATGATGGAACTTAACTCACCCTTGTTGAGGGCGAAGGATTTGTTGATGACGGCGGCCAGGGCCTTGAGGGCTGGCGGTGGATTACGCTTAGTAAAGAACCCCGTCTCCTTGATGACCATGGTGGGTGTTTTGGCTTTATATTTATCCAGACTGCCAGCCAGGATAATCTGCTCATAGGCTTTGTTGGCGGCCTTGAAGGCCATATTCTGATTCATCTCAAGCGTCATGGCGGCGATGATCTGTTTTTTGACTTCTTTTAAGGGCTTGGTTCTGGCCGGCTCAATTTTATTCAGCTTAATGATATGAAAGCCGAACTGAGTCTTAACCACACCGCTGATTTGGCCAACT
Source organism: Deltaproteobacteria bacterium (assembly GCA_024274995.1). Taxonomy (GTDB): domain Bacteria; phylum Desulfobacterota; class Desulfobulbia; order Desulfobulbales; family VMSU01; genus JAADIV01. Next base: position 14,926 of record JAJSAA010000079.1, on the reverse strand, counting down.
TTCAGGTTGAATACGGCGTTTTCAAAGGGCTTTACCATCTGGCCGCGGCTGAAGAATCCCAAGTCGCCGCCCCGGCTGGCCAGATTGTCCTGCGAATATTTTCTGGCCAGGGCTGCGAAGTCTTTACCTGCCCTGGCCAGGGCCAGAATTTCATTAATTTTTTTACGTTTGGCGGCGATTTGCTGCGGGGAGTCGGAGTTTCTACTCAGGATTAGGATATGACTGGCGTCACGCCGTTCCGGAATGGTGAAACGCTGGATATTATTTTGATAATAACTTTTTATGTCCTTGGCCGATGGCGGCGTGGTCTTTTGAGCGGCGGCTGAGAACAGCAGATACTTGATCCGGCGCTGGGGGGCGCTGAAATAGTTTTCTTTATGCTTATTATAAAAGTCCTGGAGTTTTTGGGGGCTGACCACCACCCGGTCGCTGAAGTCAAGGGCCTTAAAGGCGGCGTAGGAAAATTTCAGAGGGGAGTAGTTATAATTGTACAGAATTTTAAGCTCGGCCGGTGACACTTCGGCAAAATGCGAGATTTGCTTCTTGACCTTGTTGGCCAGCAGGTCATAGCGCATTCCAGCCTCGAATTTGGCGGCATTAAGCCGGGAGGCGGTAAGGACGTTATTATAAAGTGTCAGATTAAAGCCCCCATTTTTCTGAAAAACCGGCATCTTGTCAATGGCCTGCTGTAGCTCGGCATCGCTGACCCTGAGGCCCGCAGCCCTGGCTCCCTGGCGCATGAGGGTGCGTTGAATGAGTCTGTTTATGACCTGGTGCTTAATGTCAAGAGAATCAAGCAGCCCCTTGGGAATTTTACCGCCCAGGCGCTCCCGTAGCCGGCTCATGGTCTGATTATATTCTTTCTGGTACTCTTGATATTCAATGGTATGACCGTTAACGGTGGCAACGGCGCTGCGGCTGCTATTGTTCTGGCGCCCGACCCCCCAGAAGACAAAGACGACAATGATGATCAGGATGGTAATCTGTAAGGTCGGAGATTGCGCCTTGCGGCGTAAAAACTTAAGCATAATTATAGCCCTGTGGTGTAAATGATAATTATAAAGTATAAAAATATAAATTCTTCATCTTACGATTTTTAGTCCTTAGCGTCAATAAATTAATATAGCTGTTCGTTGGTATAGTTACTCGAATTTTTTCATTTTTTCGCTCACAACGGTGGCATTGTCACAGTGCGTTCCCTCTTTGGGATTACAGTTGAGGAGGATAGTCATAACCCTGTCGGCGGTTCTGAAGCAGCCGGCGTCTTCCAGCCTTGCCAGGACGCTTGACATTGTTTTGTTAAATTCCAGGCATTTCGCATAATCGGCTGCGGCCCGCTGATGCAGGATGCGTGCCTTGTCCAGGTCTTTTTTGATGTCGGCGGGGATTTGTTCGCTCATGGTGATTAGTTTATTTCCTTTGGCGTTATTTCGTTTACCGGTTCTTTAACCTGATACGGCTAAAAATTCAAATCTGATCAACGGTGCTGAATAGCTATCTGCCTGTTCCCGCAGTTTGGATTAAATGCTGTTTGCAGAGTCATGTTGATTTTAGTTGACTTGTTAATCGTTTAATGAAATAATTAAACGCTTTCTGCCCGACACTTGGAGTGGCTCAGAGGTCATGGCTCATAAAGTGATCGTCAGGGGCTTATTGCCAGAGTCCTGGCTGGCTCCAGGGGGGGTCATTTGAATTGACATTACGGCCGGGTGTTTGTTATACATTTGTGGGCAACTGTCCAGGTTCTTCTGGAATTGCCTTTTGTACATACCATCATAATATTGAAGAGGACTTCCCGCGGCTGAAAAGTCATGCCGCGGTTATTGCCAATCAGTAAAAGAGAAGGAGCGGTACAGATGATTAATAACAACAAATGCCGGCCATGGATAATTGCGGGCGCTCAGGCGGTTTTCTTCATTCTTCTGCTTACTTTTTCGTGTCAAGCCGCTCCGCCGTCTGCGCTTCCTCCTGCCTCAGCCCCAGCCGTTGCCATCCCGGTTCTAACCCTGCCCCAGGCTGTGGACATGGCCTTGAAGGGCAATGATCAACTGCTGGCCGGTCAACAGGAGGTCGCCGCCAAAGAGACCGCCATCGGTATCGCGCGCAGTAATCTCCTGCCTCATATCAAGGTCAAAGAGCGTTATATGCGGACTAACAATCCTACCTACGGTTTCATGGCCAAACTTAATCAACAGCGTTTTACCGGGCAGGATTTTGCCCTGCCCTCACTAAATTCGCCGGATCCGATAAATGATTTTCAGACCTCAATTGGCCTGACTATGCCTATTTTCGCGCCCAGGGCTTATCTCGGTCTGAATATGAGCAAGATCGCCAGTCAGGCGGCTGGCAGAGATCTTCAGCGCCGCAAAGAGACAGTCGCCATGCGGGTGGTCACCCGCTATCTGCAGGCCAAGACCGCCAGGGCCTATATCAAGGTTGCCCGACAGGGGGTAAAGGATGCTGAGGAGCATCTGCGGTTGGCCCGGGCCCGTTATAAAAATAATCTCGGGCTGTACTCGGATATCCTGCGGGCCACCACGGCGGTGAAGAATATGGAGCAGATCGAGATCACAGCCAATAAAAATTATAAGGTTGCCTGCCGGGCCCTTGGTCTTCTCCTCGGACTCCGCCGGCCGGTTGCCGTGGCCAGGGCGGATTTCCCGGTTCCATTACGTTCCATGGTTAGGTGCCAGGCAAGTGCGGCTCACCGGCAGGATGTCAAGGCCATGGAGCTGCGTTATAAAAACGCCCGCCAGAATCTTCGTCTGGCCAGGGCCGCTATGCTGCCGGTTCTCGGGGTCAGCAGCTCCTACCAGATGAACGATCACAACGAACCTCTTGGTTCTGAAGGGCATAGCTGGATGCTGGGGGCGGGGCTGAAATGGGATCTGTTTGACGGCCGCCGCCGGTCGTATGAGGAGAGCAAGGCCATGCACCAGGTTCAGGCCGCGGCAAAATATCTTACCGGGCTTAAAAAGGCGGTGGCCTTCCAGGTCTTCCGGGCCTATGAGACGGTTAATGAAACCGAAAAAAATGTCGGTCTGGCAGAGGAGGCGCTTAAATCCGCTCTTGAGGGACAACGGCTGGTTAATCTCCGTTATGAAAATTCCTTATCCCCCATGGTTGATCTGCTTGACTCGCAGAGCAGTCTTGATCAGTCCCGAGCCCATCTCGTGGCCCGGCAAAATGAACGGCAGCTTGCCATTCTGAACCTAAGTTATGAAAGCGGTATGATCCTTAAAGATCTTCATGCCCACAGCGAATCCACAGGAGAAAAAAGATGAACATACAAAGAGTAGCCGCTGTAATGATGCTTGTCCTGGCGCTGACCGGCTGTAAGGAACAGGCGGGCTCAAAAAATACGGCGCCAACCGCGAGACCGGTAATTAACGGGGTGCAGACTATCAGGGTTAGCCGTGTACCTGTGCCGGTTTTTTATGAAACAGTCGGTACCGTCAAGTCTCGGGCTGCGGTGACGGTCGCTGCCCGGATCATGGGTAAGGTTACCGGGGTAATGTTCAAGGAGGGCGACATGGTGAAAAAGGGCCAGTTGCTGATTTCCATTGACGCTCGTCAGTTCAGGCAGCAGATAACTGCGGCCGAGGCGGCTCTCAGCCAGGCCAGGCAGGCTCTGGCCTCTGCCGGCCAGCACCGCCAGTTAGCGGAGCTTACCTATCAGCGCTATAAAAAGCTCTTTGATGAGAAGGCTATTTCCGGCCAGGAAATTGATGAGATCAAGACCAAGATGCGGGTCGCGAAACTGCAGTATAAAATGGCGGGTAAGGCCGTAACCCAGGCTGAAAGCGGGCTGGCTCAAGCCCGTATCGTCCGTGGCTTTGCCTCGCTGCGTGCCCCTGTCAGCGGTATAATTGTCAAAAAAATGGTGGAGACCGGTAACATGGCGGCCCCTGGCCAGCCCCTTTTGACTATCGATGAAAAAGGGCCTCTACACGTAGATATTGAGGTAGATGAAAACAAGATTAGCCTGTTGCGCAAAAATATGCCGGTGGAGGTGGAGATTCCCTCCCAGAATCGACGGATTACCGGGGTGGTGATGACCATTGTCAAGGCGGTTGACCTGCGTTCCCGCTCTTTTTTAGTCAAGGTAAGAGTCAAGTCCCGCAATTTGAGCAGCGGCCTTTTTGTCCGGGTCTATGTCTTGCACGGCAGCAGGCAGGCCCTGGTGCTTCCTGTTTCAGCCGTTGTTCGCCGGGGGCAGCTCACCGGGGTTTATTCGGTGGGTGCCAAGAATATTGTTACCTATCGCTTGATTCGGGTGGGGCGTAAATCAGCGGCCGGCGTTGAGGTATTATCCGGTCTGCAGGAGAATGACCGGGTGATTGTCAAGGGCACTGACCGGGCTGTGGACGGCGGGATTCTACAAAAGGAGAAACAGTCATGAAAGATATTGGCATCTCCGGCAAAATTGCCAAGGCCTTTATCAAGTCCAAGCTTACTCCGCTGCTGGTTATTGCGGCCTTACTGCTAGGGGTCTACGCCATTCTGGTGACCCCCCGGGAAGAGGATCCGCAGATTAATGTGCCGATGATTGATGTTATGCTCAGCTACCCCGGTGCCTCGGCCGCCGAAGTGGAGACGCGTGTCTCTAGCCCGGTGGAAAAGCTGCTTTGGGAAATTAAAGGGGTAAAGTATATTTATTCCATTGCCAAGCCGGGTATGAATCTGACCATCCTCCGTTTTAAGGTGGGGGAGGATATGGGCAAGAGTCTCGTCAAGGTTTACAGCAAGCTCATGAGCCATTATGACGAAATTCCGCCTGGTGTCTCCCGGCCTCTAATCAAGCCCCGCTCCATCTATAGTGTGCCTATTCTGGCCCTGACTCTGTGGAATCCCCAAAATAAATACAGCAGCTATGAGCTGCGCCGCATGGCCGATGAACTGGCCGATCGCTTGAAAAGAGGCCATAATGTGGCCCAGATCGCGGTAACCGGGGGGCTGCGTCGGCAGGTCAGAGTTATGCTTAATCCCCTTAAATTGCGGGCTTATCACCTCTCGGCTCTCCAGATTATGGGCAGTATTCAGCAGTCGGATGTGAAACTGCCGTCTGGTACCTTCCCTTCCGGTAATCGGGAATTTCTTCTTGAGACCGGTAGCTTTTTCAAAGACCTGCAGGATGTGAAAAAGGTGGTAGTGGCCGTGGCCGATGGCAAGCCAGTGTATCTTAGCGACGTGGCGACGCTGACCGACGGCCCCGCTGAACCGGCTAATTATGTCTTCATGGGCTCCGGCCCGGCGGCGGCGGAGAAAGGGATGCCGCCTACTCCTGGTATGCATCCGGCAGTAACCATCGCCCTCAGCAAGAAAAAGGGCTCCAATGCTACTGTGATTGCCAGAGATACCCTGGCCAAGGTAAAATCCTGGCAGGGAACCTTGCTGCCCGATGATGTGCAGGTAACGGTGACCAGGGACTACGGTAAGACTGCCAATGATAAATCCGATAGTCTTCTGGAACATCTGCTGATTGCCACCATTTCCGTAACCCTGCTGATTGCCATGGCGCTGGGCTGGCGGGAGTCGCTGGTGGTGGCTGTGGCCGTGCCCGTTACCCTGGCTCTGACCCTGCTGATCAGTTATCTTTATGGCTATACCTTGAACCGGGTGACCCTCTTTGCCCTCATCTTTTCCATCGGTATTCTGGTTGATGACGCGATTGTGGTGGTGGAAAATATCTACCGCCATTTTCAGATGCACAAGGTTAGTGTTCTTACCGCTATCCGAGCGGTGGACGAGGTCGGCAGTCCTACCATTCTTGCCACCTTTGCCGTTATTGCCGCTCTGCTGCCCATGGCCTTTGTCTCTGGCTTGATGGGGCCGTATATGCGTCCTATTCCGGTGAATGCCGCTACTGCCATGATATTTTCTCTCATGGTGGCTTTTATCGTCACCCCTTGGCTCGGTTACAAGGTGTTGAAAAATGTCCGCGCCAAGAAGGGGGCGGTGATAAAAGAAGAAGATACTAAGATTTACCGTCTTTATGCCAGGATTATCGGGCCTCTTTTGCGAAGCAGCTGGAAGAGACATGTGGTGCTGGGCAGTATTTTAATTATGTTGATTCTGGTCGTTATTCTGGTACCTCTGCAAAAAGTTACCTTGAAAATGCTGCCTTTTGATAACAAGAGTGAACTCCAGGTGGTAATTAATATGCCGGAAGGCACCAGTCTGGAGGGCACCGCCGCCCTGACGAGAAAACTGGCCGACTATCTGAAAACCGTGCCAGAGGTGACGGATTTTGAATCCTATGTCGGTACCTCGGCCCCCTATAATTTTAATGGCCTGGTGCGCCATTATTTTCTGCGTAACAGTAGTAATATGGCGGATATCCAGGTTAATCTGGTGGACAAGGATATGAGAAAAGAGCAAAGCCACGAGATTGCCAAGCGTATCAGGCCGCCGCTGACAAAAATTGCCGATGCCTTTAACGCTCGGATCAAGGTAGTGGAAATTCCGCCCGGCCCGCCGGTATTAAGCCCCCTGGTGGCGGAGATATATGGCCCGAATTTGCAGCGTCAGCGGCAGATTGCCGCTCAGGTTAAGCATATATTCTCCACCACCCCCGGCGTTGTTGATGTCGACTGGTATGTTGAGGATCCTCACTATAAGTATGTCTTTGTCGTTGACAAAGAAAAGGCGGTACTTTACGGCATCAGCCCGGCGGCTGTCGCCAAGACTCTCAGGATCGCGGTGAACGGTATGTCGGCCGGTCTGCTGCATGATAAAAGGGAAAAGGAACCGGTTGATATAGTACTGCGTATGCCGCTGACGGTCAGGTCGTCTCTCGCAGCTTTGCAGGGCATCAGTCTGCCGGATAGGCAGGGGAACTTGGTATCATTGACCTCGCTGGTTAAGGTAGAAAAGCGCTTGGCCGAGCAACCCATTTATCATAAAAATCTGAAACGGGTGACCTACGTCCTTGGTAATGTGGCAGGGGCTAGGGAGAGTCCGGTTTATGCCATTTTGCAGATGAAAGATCGGATTGCTAAACTGAAACTGCCGGAAGGCTATCAGCTTCGGCAATATTTTACTGAACAGCCGCCCTTGACGAAACGCTATTCCATGAAGTGGGACGGGGCATGGCAGATTACCTATGAGGTATTCCGTGATCTTGGCATAGCCTTTGCTGCGGTTATGGTGCTTATCTATATCCTTGTGGTGGCCTGGTTCAGGAGTTTTACGGTGCCCCTGGTGATTATGGCGCCGATTCCGCTTACCCTGGTGGGCATTCTGCCGGCCCACTGGCTGTTTGGTATTTTCTTTACCGCTACTTCAATGATCGGGTTTATCGCTTTGTCGGGTATTGTGGTTAGAAACTCCATCCTGCTGGTTGATTTTATTCACATGGACTGGGTTGAATGCGGCCAGTTGGTTCCCGCTCTTATTAAGGCCGGGGCCGTTAGGCTGCGTCCTATTGTCTTAACTGCGGCATCGGTGGTGGTAGGCTCCATTGTCATGCTCTTTGACCCTATTTTTCAAGGTCTCGGCGTTGCCATGATGGCCGGGGCAATTGTCGCCACCGGGCTGACTCTGGTGATTGTGCCGCTGCTCTATTATGAATTTTTCAAAAATGCCAGTTGTCCGGTGGGGAGTGAGGAAATTGAGTAGTGCCTTAGTGGATTGTTGGATTATTTGTAACTATCTATCTATGTATGACTGTAAATTGCCCTAAACGCTGAGCTGTAACTGATAAGCTTACGCTGCTTGGGGGCAGAATGACTGGAATCATCGGTCAGGCTTAAGGCAGAATTTCCCGCTCAAGCTGGTTATTCTGCCAAATTTTTTATTTGCAATAACTGTTCATCTGTATAGATACTTTCCGCTCCCGTCGCAAAGGGAGGGGAAAGTTTTAACAGCGCAGTTAGAGTATCAACGGCCGGATCAACCTTGGGCAATCGTATTTTTGTGACTATTTAGGTACAGCCCAAAAACTACCCAGAGCTATGAATCGTAACTGCTTAGCTCTTGATCTTTTGACATACCATCAGCCTCACTTTTTGTCCGCGATATTTTTTCCCCTGTAAATTGAGTTGTAAAGATCTAAAGATCAGCCCTCTGCCAGCTTTCCTGCTCCAACCAGCCATTTTTGAGACTGAAACCCAGCTCTTTTCTAAAAGGAAAGTCTGGATCTTCGGCAAGAATGGTTGCGGCGATGTTCGCCTGGCCCTTCTCCAGGGGCAGTAATTTCCCCCGGTGCTTCTGAAGGGTGGCGAGATCACAACGCCAGAGGGCAAGCGGCCAGACGGCATGGAGGCCAGCGGCAATACGAAGACCCGCCAGATCACTGTCGCCCCAGTGCCGACGGGCGCAAAGAGGCCCCAGAAGCTGATATATCTTCCGCACCGCCCGGTTGGGGAAACCGGCGGTGTAGAGAAGAATATTATCTGATCTCTCGCGGAGCAGGAGACTGAAAGGCGCCTCGTTTTCACAGGTTAGCAGGATAGCTTCCTGTCTATCCTGCCCGGCCAGGCGGAATGAGGTTACCCCTTCCAGGTGAAACCAGCTGAGCAGGGCGGGCTCTCCCGCCTGATAGAGTCGATTTATCCAATCGTACTCTCTACCTTCTTTCTGGTAGATAAGCGGCCCAAAGATCAGGGCGTTGACTGTCAGGCGGTCTCTTACTACCAGAAACTCCTGCCACAGCTCGTCACCTTTTGGAAGAGCGGGACGCATAAGACCCAGCCACTCGGCTACCATATTTTTCAACCTGCCCTGACGCAGAGTCTTGCTGTTCCCGCAAAAACGGGCCCCTAAATCAGAGAGAGTAACTGCCTTCTCATTGTCCAGGAGGAGATCAACAATTCTCGCCGCCGTAAAAAAAGACTCCCGTGCTTCATGGCTGGCTGAGCTGAACTTACCCCTCAGAGTTCCCTTGTTGTCCCGTAAAAACTCATGTACCGGGGTCAGGCGGGGAAAGGCCAGACGCAGTTGCTCAAGCAGGAGGCGTGAATTGTCCTTGTGTATACGATCATTGTCGTAACGCTCCGGCGGGCCCGGTGTCGGGAACTGCCGGCCAAGCCGCTGGTAGATTTCGGTAAGCCAGGCATGGGCTTCCACCGCGCTTTTGCCTGCCAGCTGCCGGTCAAATGAGAACTTCAATTCCCCCTTGCCTGTATGGATCAGGGGACGCAGCCCGAAAAAATTTTCAAAGGCCCGCAACTCAGCCTCTGGCAGAGACTGTCCTAATTTCATGATACCGGACAGAGTACCCCGCCGTTCATAGCGCCGACATATTTTCAGCAGTATCTTACGAATACAATCGTTGTCGTGGCACTGGGGATTGACAGAGAAATTGGCCATGTTCTACAACTCTTTACCGAAGGCTATGGAGGTTGGTTCTTCGGCCTCTTCAAAGAGCCCTGGCTGTCTGGGAATATCTGGATTCTCCCAGTGGAAATCTCGCAGATGGACATTGAAATCTTTGTCTTTCACCACAAAAAGGGTAGTGGAGTGACCTACTTCCCGCCGGACACCATCCTGATCAGGTGAGGCCACAAAGAGCTGGAGATCAAGGTCGGTGGCAAAGCCGAGAATCTGGTCCCGTCGTCCGGCATCTATGCCGTAAAATGCCTCATCAAAGAGCAGGGTGTGGAGCCGCACCTTCTTGCCGCGATATAAAAAATGGGCAATGGTCAGAATGAGCAGATAATTGGGCACTGCCTGTTCACCGCCGGAACCAATACTCTTGGTGGTTCGATCCATAACCACCCCCTCTTCCCCGAGAGAAGCTACCTCCAGCTCATAGCGATACCAGTTGCGGTAATCAAGCTCATCGGGAACAGCGCCCACCTCGGCAGCCATAATATCATCACGATGATCCTCAAAAAAATGGCGCACCTCCTTGTCGGCCTCTGGATCAAACGGGCTGTATTTTTTGATGATATCCAGAAGCCGCCGGTAATTATCCAGAGGTCTGATCCTGAATCGGTAACGCTGGCTGCCGAATGAGCGATTGGCTAACAGCCGGTTAATCCGCCGTATCATCTCTTCCAGACTGCTGACATGACCGCGGAGATAATTCATCAGATCGGTCATAATGATCTTGCTGAAAAGTTCCCTGGTGTGATCATTGATGAGTTCCCGCTGCTCGCATACCGCCCGCTCCTGTCCGGGAAGCACCTCAGCAAGCAGGCGGCCCCGAAAATCATTGACCTGATTGAGTGATTCATCGTAAGAGAAGCGAAAGGCGGCCCCGAACTCAGGGTCATTAAGCTTTACCTTTTTCAGCTCCATGGTCAGGCGGAGCACACCCTGCCCGGGCTCTTCCTTTTTTGCGGTGATGGCCGCACTGCTGGTAAACTGCTGTCCCGTTCTGGTCTTCAGGACATAGTAGGCAATGTCTGTGCCATCTGCCAGGTAACCTGCGAGAGCCGCTGCCTTGCCCCGCAATTCAACCGTTAGATGTTCGGCCTCTGTCGTTAGCCGGATTTTCCTCTTCCTGCCCCGGACTATATCGGCTTTTAGGGCACCAATCCCCTGGCTCTCGTGGTTAATTTTATCCCGGTTTCGGCGCCATTGATTTTCCAGTCTTTTAATGCGCTGCTCCAGACCGGCAAGCCCCTCTTGGGCGATAAGCCCGCTGAGTTCCTTATGGCGGATGGTAAGATTTTCTATTACTCCCCGCAGCTCATCATGACGCTCTTTCTGTTCCCGATGACGGTTCCGGGAATATTCGACCTTCTCTCGTGAGCGTATAACTTCCCTGGTCTGATTGCGGATATCCTGAAGCTGATTTGCCAGAGCAGTACGAAAATCATACAGATCGTGTGTACGGGCCATGAGACGATTTAGTTCCTGCCGGCGTTTTTTCTGGGCCTTAAGCCGCAGGTCAAGCTCGGTTTCCAGCCGGGCAATCTCCTCTTGCAAAGCCAGTTTGCGGCTCTCGGTGCCAATGAGCCGGGATTTCCTGCCCAGGAGAGTGCGTTCATGAGCGCGAAAGGCCAGGATGGATTTGCCGTTTAATGCTGTCACTCCTGGTTCACGGCTACTCTCCATCTCGGCGGTTAGGCAGCGCAGGGCCACAGGGTCACTATGCTGAATATCAAAAACCGCCCGGAGCCAGTCGGGAATATCCTCGGCGGCCCTGGCTTCGCAGCTTATCCTGACCCCAGGCCACTCGGTAATCAGGCTCCGGGCCTTCTGGTAATCCGCCTCCCGTACGATAAGAGTTGCCAGAATCTCTTCGCCAATGGTCTCTTCAATCCGGCCCTGATCCGTCAGAGGCAGGCCGGCAAGCCATTCAAGGCCGAGATAGAGAGGTCTGGGAATAATAAACTGTCCCTGCATGGCCGCCATACAGGATAGAATATCTCGGGCGGGCTGGGGATCTTCTTGCTTTTGCAGAAGTTTCAGACGAATTTCCAGCTCGGCATAACCCGTCTCTTCCTGAGCAATATCCCGCCCCGCCAGGATAATTCTCTCCTGCAGATTTTGAAGATTTTTATCGGCTTGAGCAAAAATGTCTTTCCCGTCCAGGCGAAGACACGGCTCAATCTCACGGCTTCGAAAAAGCCGATCTACTTCATCATGAAGGGAGACCAGTGAAAAAGGCAGGTTTCTGGCCTGTTGGCCGCATTCGGTGAGGAGATTCCCGAGTATCCTGCTCAAGGTCTTTGCCTGGCGGTCCAGCTGCCGCTCTTCCTGGTTCAACTCTTTTTGGGCTTCGTGGAGCCGGGAGGCCAGAACCAGCAGGTTTGCCTTTTGCCCTTTAAGCTCGGTTTGGCAGCTTTTTTCCTGACGTACCAGGCCGCTGTTATCCTTGGCCTTAAGATCGGCCAGCCGTTCATGGAGTTGCTGATCTTTGCCCTGCAACATCTTCAGGGCGGCATCTCCCCCCTGTCTTTCTTGTGTCAGCCGACGTTGCCTGGACTCATTATCCTCCTGTTCTTTATGATTAGCCTGGATGTTCCAATGGCAGAGAAGCCAGTCATAGCGGCAGACCGCCTCTTTTTGCCGGCCAATCTCCGTGACCATCTCCTGGATGGAGCGGACATAATTGACCTTTTGCTCCAGGTCATCAAGGATAGTTCTGCTACTGTCCAGGGTACGTAGTCCCTCGATAATCTGTTCAAATATGGTGGTATGGGGCTCCGGCAGCAACTGCTTAAACAGTTCATGATAATCGGCCGCTCCGGCGGCAATCTCTCGATAGGCCTTCCCCATGCTGATAAAGCGGCAGATCTCCTGATAACTGTCCGTCCCGCCAAAGAGCCTCTCGGCCAACTCCCGGCGATAGCTGGCCGCATCCCGATAAAAGCCGCGCTGCTGCCCCAGAGACTCTTTAAACTCCCGGCGGCTGGCGGCACGGCGGCCATGCTCATCAAACACCAGAAACTCGATGTCGTCCAGGGAACACTCCCTAATGACCCCCCAGGAGTTGACCTTCTCGTCCATGGCACGCACCGATAACCCTAAGCCGATAGTCAGGGGGCGGCCATTACGGCCGACAATCTCCAGGGCCGCGTAACTGATGGAGCCCTCTTTGTTCATCACCCCAGTCTCCATATTATAACGGAGGACAACGCCCTGTAATTTTCGGCCTCCGTCCCGCCGCCTGGTGACCCTGGCCGCCGAGTTCCACTCCATGGAGCGGCCGGCGCTGAGGACATAGTGAATGGCATCAAGCACTGTGGTCTTACCACAGCCGTTGTCACCGAGAAGAAAGAGATGACCACCTTCGGGAATAGTGATAGTCTCGTCCACAAAATTATGGAAGTTAATCAACCGAAGGCGGCGGATACTGTAGGGCTGTTGTTTCATACCTCCTCTTCCTTCCGCAGTTCAGGCAATGTCCGGCTCAGGGCGGCGGCATTATAGTGGTAGAGGGCGGGCAGGGCCTCGTAGATAACCTCCTCTCTAAGAGCCGCTAAATCCTCCGGCGGCTGTATTCGTTTGATAAAACGATACTTCTCGAGATCCGGCATAATGGCCTTCAGAACCTTGGCCCTGATATACTCTTCAGTATAACGCTCAGACTGTTGGGGAAAAATTTCCTGGAACCGGCTGTGCATGTAGCGCAGGAGATCACCGAAATGAAAGCGGAGGTTGTGGCGGTCTTCCACTGTCATGCCGTTTTCTTCAAGCTGCCGCTCAAAAAACTCCAGGAGCATCATAAAGGCAAGACAGTCATCCCGGCGGCTGAAATTGAACATTGCCCTGTTGGCCGGGGTGATGGCCGGATTGTGCCATTCATTTTTATAGACCCTGGCGCATTTGCCATCCATCAGAAGCTGCCAGCCATACATCTTGTCAAAAAAATCTGTAAATTCACGGCGGTGACGACGTAGAAAATAGAAAAGTTCCTGGCGGTCGGTGGAGTAAAAGCAGGGGCTCTCGATGAGAATATTTAAAATGGCCCTGACTTTTTCGCCGCTGCGGTCAAGCATATTGCAGAGCTCTATATTCATGATGATTTGACCTCAGTTTTCACGGTGAGCCTGGGGGAGTCAAGCCGGCAGGCGGCAATAGTCAGTTTCTGGCGTTCTTGATCTACCTGGAGGGTATGGGAGATTTTCGCAAGTCTCTTGCCATCGGCAAGAATGCCGGATTTAACCAGCTCCATAATATGCTGAAAGTCAGAAAAACCACTGAAATTTCCCTTGGCAATCAGACCGTTGGCCGGAGCCGGCAGAACACACCTGACCAGCCACTCCTGCAGTAGGGTTAGGCGGGCCTCGTCCATACTCTGAACCGGGCCCTCAGATTTCCCCTTGGCCTTGAGATAGCTGGGGATAATCTTTTCCTTCCTGCTTATTCGCCGTACCGGTTGGGGTGGCTCGGCTTTTTCACCGCTATGCCAGAAATTTTTATCAAAGCTCCCCTGGCCCCAGGCAAGAAGATTGCTGAAAAAATCGAATGGCACTTCCGACTCATCCTGGGCGGCGATCTCAGCGATTCGCTGGCGTAAGTCCTCTAAACGATGATTTTTTCGTTCTAATTCCTGTAAATGACTGCGTAGCTTCTGCCAGACCTGCAGGGAGGAGGTGTTGATCCGCTGGAGAAGGTGATCCAGACCGCCCTGCTCCGTGAAAAAACGTTCCAGCCGTTCCATAATAACCAGGCCGGAGGCCTCCCGGCGTACTCGCAGGAGATGGGGGGCCTTCTCCCGCTCTTTTTCCATCACCGTAAAGGCGAAATGGATCTTTTCCTGCATACTTTTTTTCTGTAAACGGTGCAGAAGCGGCATAATCTCCCGGCGCAGGGCAAATGCCTGTTGCAAAAAGACCTGGACATAAATATCCAGTTCGGCCAGGATGTCTCTGACTTCCTCTGCCTCATAACGCCGCAGGAGAAAGGCTGACAACCGGCCATTGAGATCAATCAGCCCCGTGGTAACCTCCTGACAAAGGTCATCAGCCTTGCCAAGTTGAAAGATAATCCGTCGGCAATTTTCCGCCTGCCCCGGGTTTTTGGGACGCAGACCGTGGAGCAGGCGGAGAAGTTCTCCCAGGGTGCCGCGCACCTCGCCAAGAAGGTCTCTGGCATCACTGCCCCGCTCTTCGAGATCGTCCTGCAGCCTTTCCTCCAGCCAGCGTAGAAGGCTGGCCGCCTCATCGCTCAACCGGAAGCGAAATTTCCGTTTTCGGTTGTCTCGATAGCCCCGGAGGCGCTGCTTTTCAATGCGGGAGGAGACCAGCTTCCAATCGGCCAGTTGGTCGAGATCACTCCGAAAACGGTCGGTGGTGTATTCCCGTCCGTCCAGGATTTCCAGGGGTGGCAGTATTTCCTGGTAGATATCCTCATAGAGGGGTTCCAGCTCATGTTCCCGCTTAAACAACAGCATTCTATAGAGAATCGTAACATATACTGGCGCCCGCTCAGCGGTAAAGAGATTCCCTAAAGCAGCATTGCGCCGTGTGATCATATCAGCTGCCATGCCCTGCTCAAAGGCAGCCGACGGCTGGCTGGCAACATT